>NZ_QRJA01000011.1:0-74122 GCF_003471405.1 Collinsella sp. AM20-15AC | reverse complement strand
CGAAGCGCGATGCGGAGCCTCTTTGCATGTCCGAGGACGTTCCGGAGAGAAGCCCCCGTCACGCCCCCGGATTCCCGGTGGGAGTTCTAGACCTTGTCGGCCTTAGTACATACCGCCGCCCTGCTGGCCAGCGGTAGCAGCAGCGATAGCGTCCTCAAGCTGAGTGTTCTTGGGCACATCGGAGACGGTGGCCTCGGTGATGAGGATCAAGCTGGCGACAGAAGCAGCGTTCTGCAGGGTGACGCGGCTGACCTTGACGGGGTCGAGAACGCCCATCTCGATCATGTCGCCCCACTCGCCGTTGGCAGAGTTGAGACCCTGGCCAGCGGGCAGCTCGGCAACCTTGTCGACCACGACAGCGCCCTCAAAGCCAGCGTTCTTGGCAATGGTAGCGACCGGAGCGGTCAGAGCCTTCTTGACGATGTCGACGCCGATCTTCTCCTCGGGGTCATCGATCTCCACAGCGTCGAGCGCAGGAGCAGCGTCCATGAAGGCGACGCCGCCGCCGGCGACGATGCCCTCCTCGACAGCAGCGCGGGTAGCCTGCAGGGCGTCCTCGACGCGGTGCTTGATCTCCTTGAGCTCGGACTCGGTAGCAGCGCCGACCTTGATGACGGCAACGCCACCGGAGAGCTTGGCCAGGCGCTCCTGGAGCTTCTCGCGGTCGAAGTCAGAGGTGGTGTTCTCCATCTCGCCCTTGATCTGAGCGATACGGGCGTCGATGGCCTCCTTGGATCCAGCGCCGCCGACGACGACGGTGTTGTCCTTGGAGATGGTGACGGACTTAGCGGTACCGAGCATATCGGCGGTGATGTCAGCGACCTTCACGCCCAGCTCGTCCAGAGCAGCCTGACCACCGGTGAGGACGGCGATGTCCTCGAGGATGCGCTTGCGGCGATCGCCGTAGCCCGGAGCCTTTACAGCGCAGACGTTGAGGGCACCGCGGATCTTGTTGAGGACGAGGGTGGGCAGGGCCTCGCCGTCGATGTCCTCAGCGATGATGAGCAGGCCACGGCCAGCGCGCTGGACGGCCTCGAGAACAGGCATGATGTCCTGGACACTGGAAATCTTCTGATCGGTGATGAGGATGTACGGATCCTTCATCACGGCCTCCATGCGGTCGTTATCCGTGACGAAGTAAGCGGAGACATAGCCCTTGTCGAACTGCATGCCCTCGACGGTGTCGATGGTGATGTCGAACGTCTGGGAATCCTCGACGGTGATGACGCCGTCCTTGCCCACGACCTCCATGGCCTCGGCGATCTTCTCGCCGACCTCGGGGTCACCGGCAGAGATGGTACCGACGGAAGCAATCTGCTCCTTGGTCTCGACCGGCTTGGCCTGCTTCTTCATCTCGGCAACGGCGGCGTTGACGGCCTTGTCGATGCCGCGACGGATGGCCAGCGGGTTGGCGCCAGCGGCGACGTTGCGCAGGCCGTCGTTGACGATGGCCTGGGCGAGCAGGGTTGCGGTGGTGGTGCCGTCACCAACGGTGTCGTTGGTCTTGGTGGCGACCTCCTTCACCAGCTGAGCGCCCATGTTCTCGATGTTGTCCTCGAGCTCGATCTCCTTAGCGACGGAAACGCCGTCGTTGGTGATGGTCGGAGCACCGAACGTGCGCTGCAGCGCAACGTAGCGGCCCTTGGGGCCCATGGTGACGGTAACGGCGTCGGCCAGGGTGTTGACGCCCTTGGCGAGCTTAGCGCGGGCATCGGTGTTGAACGTAATGTTCTTTGCCATAGTGGGTAATCCTCCAAAAGAAATGTGACTCGCGTCGCCGCTTCCGAGTCCTATGCGGCGAGCGCGTTCAAAGACGAATCAGAGATTCTGACGAGACTAGGCCTCGACGACAGCGTAGATGTCGTCGGCGCGCATGAGCAGATACTTCTCGCCGTCGACCTTGACCTCGTTGCCACCGAACTTACCGTAGATGACAACGTCGCCGACCTTGACGTCCATGGGGATGCGCTCACCCTTGTCGTTGACCTTGCCGGCGCCCACGGCAACGATGGTGCCGCGCTGCGGCTTCTCCTGAGCGTTGCTGGCGATGTACAGACCAGAGGCGGTCTTCTGCTCGGCCTCGTCGGGCTTGACCAGGACGCGATCTGCAAGCGGCTTCAAAGACGACATGCTTGTTTCCTCCTTTGTGGGCCGCGCGGTCATGCCGCGCGGGTTAACCCTTTTTGTTTGCGTACGCGTTGAATGGTACCCACGAATGGCGGGTTATACAACACGGAGTCAAAAAATCTTATTTTTTGGCACTTAGATTTTCTGAATGCCGGGGGATAACTTGTGCGCGGCTCCCGTGTGGCGCCGGAGGGGCGGGATATAAGGTTTCCTGCTCGGGCAGTCCTGCTCGCACGAAGGCCACATTAAGTGGCCTTCGGCTCGTGCGGAACTCGCGATAAACCTTATATCCCGCCCCTCCGGCGCCACACGGGAGCTGAGTCAACGTTATCGGGCCCGGCATTCAGAGAAGTCAGTGCAGCAAAATGGCGATGCGGACAGCGACTTGGGCATGGTTTTCGCCGCTCGCACGGGTCCCCTGGGGAGCAGCGTGCATTTTTGGGAGTTTTCAGCAGGCCAGGACGGCTGCATACGCGCCGGACACACCATATTGGTCCCAAGAACGCCTTTGACCGGCGATTTGGGTCGACGGGCAAACCCCGTCAGGACAAAAAGGCGTGCCTCGCGCCGCACCGGACCCCAAAATGACGTCGATCTCCGCAATGCCACCCGGCTGCAGCGGCACCGGCAGAGCTCACGGTGTTGAATACTCCATTTTTTGCACGGCCCAGGCGGGGGTACATCAGGACCGGAAAGAACATCTCAACTTTTTATGCAATCTGCAACTGGAAGTATGCAAAACGCTAAGAGAAAGCATCGCTGATGTCCCAATTGAGCGCGCGGAGCAGCAGCGCTTCCACCCTGCGCCCAAATCCAGCAGAGAGGGGACGCTCCTAACGAACCCCCATCGGCAAACAAACGCGGCTCGAGCGCCATCCCAAAATAGGCTGCCCGAGCCGCGTTTAACGGTACGGCATGAATATTAGCGCTCGTAGATTACGTTACCTGCCAGGTAGGTGGCTTGAACCTTGGTGGCTTGCAGCTCTTGGGGGTCGATGGTGAGCGGGTTTTGGTCTAGGACTACCAGGTCGGCGTATTTGCCGGGTTCCAGGCTGCCGAGGTTTTGCTCGTCGCCCGCTGCGTACGCACTGCCAAGCGTGTAGTTGCGCAGGGCCGTTGCCGCGTCGATACGCTCGCTCGGTAACCAGCCGCCCTCGGGCCAGTGGTTGCGGGGGTCTTGGCGGGTGATAGCCGTGTAGAGCACGTTCATGCTGGTAACGGCTGTGATGGGGCTATCGGTGCCGAAGGCCTGGCGGATGCCGCGCTGCTTATAGGTCGCAAACGGCCACATGATGCGGCTGCGCTCCAAGCCCAGGTCGCGCTCCGGACCACCCGGGTCGAGCGTGATATGGCAGGGCTGGCTCGAGGCAATGACGTCGAGTTTGCGCAGACGATCGATGTCCTCGGGCAGCAGATTCTCCAAATGCTCAAGCGTATTATGGCCGTGCTGCGGCAAGCCGTAGAGCTCTGCCGCCTCCTCAAAGATATCGAGTGCGGCATGGATGGCACCGTCGCCGATAACGTGGATGCGCACAGTGTGGCCGCGCTCGGCTGCCGCCAGAACCAGTTTGCGCATGCGCTCGGCGGGAACCGTCAGACGACCCTGGTCGCCCGGGAAGCGCGGGTTGGTATAGGGATCGGTAAGGTATGCGGTATGCTCGCTCGACACGCCGTCAAAGAACTGCTTAAAGCCCGGTACCGAGAGCAACGCATTGTTTGCATAGCGGGTCTGAAGTTCTTCCAAGCGCGATTGGTCATCCAACAGCGTGGGGAACAAGTGGGCGCGAATGCCCAGCTTGCCGATCGCCTGCAGCTTGTCGTAGACGTCGTCACGGATAAAGTCACAGCCCGGCATGGGCATGAGTGACATGTCGCAAATCGAGGTAATGCCTTGCTCGGCCATGCGTTTCATTTGGTCGGCATACGCGCTCGCGATGCGGTCCTCGCCCAGCCACTCAAGACAGCGCGGCAGCAGCTGCATGGCCGCAGCCTCGTGAGCGATACCCGTGAGCTCGCCATTTGCGTCCTTGTCATAGCTGCCACCCGCCGGCGGCTCGCTATCACGCGTCACGCCGAGTGCCTCGAGCGCGCGGCTGTTGAGCCACAGCGTATGCCCGTCGCCCGAGTACATAACACAGGGGCGATCGGGAAAAGCAGCATCGAGCGATGCCTTAGTGGGATGCTCGGGCGGATCCCAACGGTAATCGCGCCAGCCCTGCGTCACGACCCAGGCGTCGTCGGGCAGGTCCTGGGAAAACTCGAGCGCATGCTGCACCAGCGCCGCCTCTGATGTGCCCATATCCATGAGCATGTACGGCGAGGAGCCAACCGAGGTATGGAAGAAGTGCAGGTGCGCGTCATGGAAACCGGGACAGACAAACTGCTCGCCATAGTCGATAACCGGCGTGACGGCGGGAGCGGCGGCAATCACGTCATCGGGCGCGCCGACTGCGACGATGCGATCACCCGCAATGGCGATCGCCAACTCGCGGGCGGTATCGATACCGTCTTGGGCGGTAAAAACGTTCGTGGAGCGGATAATCCGATCGATATGCTGCATGAGCATCCCATCTCTGGCAGGTAATTCAACACCCCCGAGTGTACTCCCCCGCCCTTGCAACAAAACCCCAAGCGGCAAACGGCAACTTTACCAGCCCTAGCGGCAGGTGGCATACTGGAGAGAGCCTGTACGATTTTGCGATCAACCCAGCAAGGAGCAAATCGACCATGACGAAGACCAAGGCACAGCAGATTATGGCGGCAACCGAGGTTCGCGCGGCAGACGACGTCACCGCGGCCATCCGAGATATCGCCACCGAGTTTGAGCCCTATATCATCAAGCAGCGCCGGCACTTCCACAAGCACCCGGAGCTGAGCCTCGCCGAGGAGCGCACGACCTCCGACATCGCTAACCAGCTCGACGCCATGAATATCCCCTACGAGCGTCCGCTCAAGACCGGCTTGGTGGCAACGCTTCGCGGCACCGCGCCGGATGCCTACCGCGAGGACGGCACGCCGCGCCGCCGCATCCTGCTGCGCGCCGATATCGACGCCCTGCCCGTCACCGAGCAGACCGGCGAGGAATTCGCCAGCGTCAACGAGGGCTGCATGCACGCCTGCGGCCACGACTGCCACATCGCCATGATGCTCGGCACGCTGCAGATCCTGCGCCACATGACCGATGACATTCACGGCGAGGTCCGCATCGTGTTCCAGCCCAGCGAGGAAAACGGCCAGGGTGCCAAGCTCATGATCGGCACCGGCGTGCTCGATGGCGTCGATGGCGCCTATGCCGCTCACATTTGGAGCGAGGTCGACGCCGGCACCGTGAGCTGCGAGCCCGGCCCGCGCATGGCCAATACCGACTGGTTCCGCATCGACGTTCGCGGCACCTCGTGCCACGGTGCCATGCCCCAGCGCGGCCACGACGCCGTTATGGTGGCGGCAGAGATCGTCAACGCCCTGCAGACCATCGTCTCGCGCGAAATCAGCCCCTACGAGCCCGCCGTCATCACCGTCGGCGAGCTGCATGGCGGCACCGCGCGCAACGTTATCGCCGGCACGGCCTACCTTGCCGGCACGGTGCGCACCTATGGCGACAAAACGCATGAGGAAATGCCCGAGCTCATGCGCCGCATCGTGGAGCACACCGCGGCAGCCCTGGGCGCCGAGGCCGAACTTACCGACTACACCATCGCCAACTACAAGGTCGAAAACGATGCCGCCTCGAGCGAGCGCTGCCGTCAGGCCGTGGTCAAGTGCCTGGGTGCAGCTGGCGAAGGCCATTATCGCGGCACACTTTCGGGCGAGGACTTCTCGGAGTATCTGCGCCGCGTGCCGGGCGTGCTCGCCTTTGTCGGCACGCGCAACCCCCAGATTGGCGCCACGTACGCCCAACATTCTTGCTTCTACAAGATTGACGAGTCGGTACTGGCCAAGGGTTCCATGGTAGCCGCCCAGTATGCCATCGACTTTTTGTCCGAGCCCACGCAAGAGGAGCTCGACGGCCCCACGATTGCTGCCGTCGCCGAGACCAATCCCGATCTGGCCGCCAAGCTGCGCTCTGCCAAGGCAACGGCCGCTGAGGCGCGCGACGCCATGCACGACGCCCGCACCGCCCGCCATGCCGCCATCAAGGGCATCCACGATGCGCGGGCTGCCGCTCGCCACGAGGAGAAGCGCGACGAATAGCCGTCACGCCCACCCATAACAACCTGGCTAGAGCAAAGCGGGGGCGAACGTATCGAAACGTCCGCCCCCGCTCATTCTTCAAGCGCTATTTCTACCATTTCTACCCCGTCCCCAAATGGCAGACGGCGTGGCTACTCGTCCTGAGGCTCCTCGTCGGAGCTTGGCTCGGACGCCGACTCAGGTGCAGGTGCAGGTGCCGGCTCAGGCTCAGGCTCAGATGCCGTCTCAGACTCGGGCGCCGGTTCAGGCTCGGGCGCCGGCTCAGGCTCGGGCGCGGGAACAGGTGCAGGTGCCGGCGAAGCATCCGGAGCACCGTGACCCGAAGGGTCAGCCTTCTTCTCGAAGGGCAATACAAAAGTCAGAACGTCGTCCTTGTCCTCATCGGCCCATTCGCTTGCATAGCGTGCAACCCAATAGCCAACGGCACGGTGCTTGAGCATCTTGCCAAAGACCGTGAGGAATACCGTGACAAACGCCGTCAGCACTAAGAACAATACGAGCGTGATGCCACCGCCGGTAACAAGCGCCTCAATAGCCGTAGGACGGTAGTAGTAGCTATACATACCGACAGAGGCAATGGTGCCAAAGACGAACGTCAGGATCCAGGTGACAACGTTGGCGACCAGGCCCGTCAAAAACTCGGGAAGGAACGAAGCGCAGAACAGTTTGGTCTTGTTGTGCTTAAAGGCCGCCCAGACCTTATCGAGCGAAAACGCGCTCTCGACACGACCGGTCACCGCAAAGTGCATCACGGCAATGTCGGCGAACATCTTAAAGAAGACCCCCAAGACCGCCGTGGCAATCATAGCCAGGACAAGCAGGCCAAGCGAGCCGAACAGCGCTGCCTCGAGTGCATAAGAGCCGTAATACGAATACGAGCCCGCGGCGCCAATTACCACGCTCTCCACCAGCGAAAGCACTACACCGATAACGGGAATGGCAGCAATAACCTCGAGCACGACCGAGATAACGCTCGAAAAGACTCCGAGGCCAAACGACGTGGAACGCATGAGTGGACGATCCATACCGTCATCAACCTTGAGCGACAGATCTCGACCCCACTCAATACCAAAGCCGGAACCACACACGCTCGCAATGCAAGCTGCCAAAAAGCCGATGGCAGCTGCAATGCCGCCAATAACGGGAATAAACAGCACGAGTACCGACACAACACAAATCAGCGCCGGTAAAAAGGCAATCTGGCACACGCGCTGCAGCACGCCCGGAGTCTTGGTCATATCCTCAAACGCCTGAGCCACACAGCCCTTGGACGCATTCGCCACGGGCGGTTGCGGAACAAACTGCTGGGGCTGACCCTGAGGGGCAGAGGCTGCGGCACCGGCATTGGGGGCACCACACGCGCCGCAGAACTTGTCGTTATCGCCCATGGGGGCACCACACTGCGAACAGAACATCGAGATCATCCCTTCGTATCTTGAGCGAATCATCTGGATCGCAAACGATGTCTTTGGCATCATTATCACCCAATGTGGGGACAAATACTCCAACATGACGCATTTGCAATGCGCAGGGCGCTATTCGATTGTTTGATGAGCTCGACCGCGTTAGTTCGTTCCGCGGAAACCCTTGCCGACGATCTCGGAGCTGTCGACAATCGTGATAAAGGCACCCGGATCGATCTCGCGCGCGTAGCGACGCAGTTGCACGGCCTCGCGACGACTCAGCACGCTCATAATCACCGTCACGCACTTGCCCGAGAAAGCACCGTAGCCGCGGCTGATAGTCGCCGTACGGTTGAGATGCTTGACGATAAACTCCTCGACCTTAAGGGGCTCGGAACAAATGACCGTGCAGACTTTGCGCAGGTGAATGCTCTCAATGGCCTTGTCGACCACGAGCGTCTTGGCAAACAGGCCGAGCACGCAGTACAGACCGACGCGCGGACCGTACAAGAAGGCCGCGATGGTCACGATGCCGATATCGACCAGCAGCAGCGCACGGCCGATCTCAAGCGTCGTGCGGCGTTTGAGAATCATGGCGAGGATGTCCGTGCCGCCCGTCGAGGCGCCAATATCGAAGACGATGGCGCTGCCGAGGGCCGGCAGAATCACGGCAAAGCACAGGTCGAGCCACATATCGCCCGTCATCGAGACATCGGTCGGGATAAAGAGCTCAAACAGCGAAACATAGGCGGAAAGCGCAAACGAGGCGAAGACGCTCCACAGAATTGCCTTGCGCTCCAAAAAGATAAAGCCCAGAACGACCAGGACCGCATTGATAATCCACATAAAGACGCCGACGGGCAGGGTCGGGAACAGCGTGGACAGAATGACCGACACGCCCGAGGTGCCGCCAAAAGCAAAGTGATTAGGGGTTTTAAACGCGACGATGGCAAAGGCCGTGAGGATCAGGCCCAAATTGAGCTCGGCAAAAAAGCGCGGAAAGCCTGGCTCCTGGCTGCGCTTTTGGCCGGCACGCTCGCCGCGCTCGATATCGGTGCGATCAACCACGCGCTCCATCGGCACCACGGGAGGACGATGCGCCTCCTCGGCAGCACGCGACGCCGCCTCTGCCGCAGCGGCCTCAATTGCCCATGCCTTGCTTTCTGTTTCGTGCTCGTCGGCCATTACGGCAACCCCTCGTTAACAATTTGGAAACAATGCGCCCATTAGGGTAACGCGGAACGTGGGGATTGCAACCCTTAGTTAGACGAGCGGTATGACTATATCGGGAGCGTACAAAAACGGCCGGCCACGCTTTTGCTTGCGCGGTCGGCCGTTTAATGTTTTCGCAGATAAAACCTGCCAAAACAAACCTGTCCCTTTTTGGAAGGTTATTCGTGCTGGCTGGTGCGGTGCTCGTACTCCTCGGGGGTGATGACATCCTCGATGCGCAGGTTGACGCCCGCCACCTCAAGGCCGGTCATCGCGGCAAGGCGCTCGGTGACACGTGCCTTAACATCGTCGAAGATCGCGGGCGCATAGGCGCCGTACTCGATGATGACGGAGATGTTGACGACCACGCGATTATCGTCGGTGACCTCGACCGTCACGCCCTTGGTCAGATTCTCGGCACCAAACTGCTCCTGCACAAAGTGCATGAGGTTACCCTTCATGCCCAGAACGTGCGGAACCTCGCGGGTGGCCATGGCAACGATCTTCTCGATCACGCCGTTGGAATAGGTCAGCGAGTCCTCGGACTCATCCGCCTCCTCGTCGTCCTCATCCTCATCGGACTCGGCCTCGACAAGAGCCTCGTCCTCGAGCGTCACGTCCTCGGCTTCGGCGACGACCGCTTCGTTCTCCTCGAGCTCGGTATCGGTCACATCGACCTTCGTGTTAAAAGCCATGGTTCCTCCTTATGCCTGCCGCGGATGCGACAGTCGAATACAGATTAGCGGCCGCTAAACAGACGGCCGAAGAAGTTGACGATCCCGTTCTCGCCGTCGCGAATTTGGCCGATCACAGCCCCGATCAGCACGAAGAATGCAATGACGAGCGTGTCCCACAGGCCCAACGTGAGCACCAACACGGCGAGGATAAAGCCGGCGACGGCGCCGAGCGTGGTGTTGGGATGACGCACAGCATAGCTCCAGATGGCAGCGCCCGTACCCTTGATGAGACCCATAGCCTCGTCAAAATCCGCGGCTGCCGCGTCTTGTAACTCGGTTGCCTCTGCTTTGGAATCAACAGGTTCGCTCGCCGACGTGGCGCTCTGGTCAATCGTCAGGCGCGGCGTACGAGCGGTCTTATCTTGATTGGTATCACTCACCGGAAACCTCCACGGTCTGGACGGTAGTCTTGGACGGCAAAAAACGGACGCGCGCGGTCGTACCCGGCGCGCCGAGCATGGTATCGCAGGCTTCTTCGATGCGCTGCTGCATCGCGGTAGCCAGAGATGCCACGTCCTTATCGTCAAGCGCGATAGCCTCGACCTTAAAACGGACGTGCGAATCGTCGGGGCCTTGGACGCGAGCCTCGACATGCTCGACCATCACGCGGTCGTCGCGCTCGGCAGCAGCCCTGGCGCACGAAGAAAGCGCCGCAAGGGTAACCTCGATATTGCGCTCCCCCGCCGGATGCACGCAGGACGGCTCGCGACGAGCAAACATCAGGCGGAAGAAGCTTACCAGTACGCCGATCGCCACAACTCCGCCGCATGCCGTCACGACGATGCGCGGCATGGGGTCGCGCATCAGCAACATAAAGCGATACGTATACGGCCCCCAAAACTGGCAGACAAGCGTACCCAGCGCCACAATGGTGGCGGCAAGACACACGATCGCTAGGGCTCGTTTGAGTACGCGCACGCGGCGCTCCCTTCAAATCTCGGCTCTCGAAATGCAAAACGGTTCGCATCATTATAAAAGAGCCGGGTCCGGTGCTCTACGCACGCGGATCCGGCTCATCTATTCCACGAGGCTTGCATGCTCGCTTCATTATGCCCAGATATGCACGGCTCAATCCGTGCTGGCGCTACTCCTCCTCGAGGGCAGCGATGACCTCGTCGGTCATGTCCATGGTGCTGTAGACGTCCTGGACGTCGTCGAGCTCCTCAAGACGGTCGATGAGGCGCTGGACCTTCTTGGCGTCGGTACCAGAGACCTCGGTCGGGGTGGTCGGGACCATGGTGGTCTCGGAACCCTTGACCTGGACGCCCTGCTCCTCGAGCGCCTTGGAGACAGCCATGACGTCGTTGGCAGCAGTCCAGACGATCCACTCCTCGCCGGCATCCTCGTAGTCCTCGCCACCGGCCTCGGCGATGGCCATCATGAACTCATCCTCGTCACCGGCAGCACCGTTGGCGATCATGGTCTCCTTCTTGGCGTTCTCATCCAGGATCTCCTTGGCGACGACGATCTGGCCCTTGCGCTCAAACTGGAAGGCGACGGAGCCGGAGGTGCCCAGGTTGCCACCAGCGTGGGAGAAGGCGGAACGGACATCAGCGGCGGTACGGTTGCGGTTGTCGGTCAGGCAGTCGACGTAGACGGCGACACCGGCGGGACCGTAGCCCTCGTACACGATGTTCTCGTAGACGGCGGCGTCAGCACCCGAACCAAAAGCCTTGTCGATAGCGGACTTGATCTTGTCCTTAGGCATGGACTGAGCCTTGGCCTTGGCAACGGCAGCGGCGAGGCTGGCGTTGTTCTCGGGCAGCGGGTCACCGCCGAGACGGGCAGCAACAGTGATGTTGCGGCTGAGCTTGGAGAAGAGGGCGGAACGCTTGGCGTCCTGCGCGCCCTTACGATGCTTGGTTGTGGCCCACTTAGAGTGTCCGGACATACGTGTCTCCTATCGGTTTCGACCTAAAGCCCAGCGCAGATGCTCGGGCAATATAAACAAACGTCGTTATGATATACCTACTAGCCTGCGAGATAAACCCCAAAATGAAGGCGTCGTGATGATGTCCCCTTTGGTGCAAAGAAACCTGACCCCAATGCACCAAGTTAGGACCAGAGGAAGTCGCTGCGGGTGACGGTGGCGCCGATGGCGAAGGGCATGCAGGCGATGACCGGATACAGGTAGCGCATGTAGGTCGAGCCGTTGCACGGACCAATCAGGCACACGGCGAGCACGCCCAACAGCGGCACCCAGATCGCCAGCGCACGCCATGAATGACGACGCAGCAGGTAGACCACCACGGCAATCATGATCCACACATAGGTGGCCGAGCTCATGGTGAGCGAAATAAACGGGATGCGCTGCACCGCCACACGGTACAGATTGATCAGGTGGTCGCACCAGCGCACCACGTTGCTGTCAACCGGATGGAAGTCGAAGTACTTGAGGTTGTCGGGACGCGCCATGATCTCGGCACTACGCGCCGTGCTGTAGACCCAGGCATCGCGGGCACTCGGATAAAAGTAGCCGTAATAGTTATTGATGAGCGCCGAGATATAGCACTCGGGATCCTTTTTGAACATCTGCGCCCAGACCTCAAAATAGGCCTTGATGTCCTCCTGCGAGGCGTACTCGTTAAAGCAGTTCTTGACGGCATCGGACTTGTCAGGGTTGTAGCGGCGGCCCAGGTTCTCGTACTTGAGCACGCGATCGATCACGACGCGCTCCTCGTCGGTCACCAAACCGTCGCAGGGCGCCTCCACGATAGTGCCGTCCTCCTTTACCGTGGGGTTGACACCCGAGTTGAGGCCATCGTGCTTTTGAACGAAACGAGCCGTCTGCTGGAACGGAATCGAGAGAATTTCGCGCTTGGAGCCGGGCATGATGTCGTGCGCCGGCATAAAGACCTTGGTGAAGTACATATTAGAGGCAAGGCAGAGTGCGAGCACCGCGAGGACGCCAACCCAGCGGAAGCGCGGCGTGGCGCATGAGACCGCGGTGCCCGTCTGCTTAGCCGCACGACGAGCGACATGTACATCCCATGCGCAAAACGCCGCCGCAATCACGCAGGCCGCCAACGGAAAGACCAGGCCGCCATTGCGCAAAAACGTGGAACCCATGGCAGCCAGCGCAAGCAACAGCCAGTCGTGGCGCGCAAAGAGCACGGGGGCTTTCTCGCCCGCCCGCTCGACATTGGCATCGCGACGGGGCAGGCCGCAGGCCACGAGCTTCACGGTCTGCACCAACAGCACCAAAAACGCGTCGGCAAAGAGCACGTCTTTGGTGAGCAACGCCGCGTAGTTAGAGAACATCGGCATAAACGCAAAGAACAGCAGGATCGCACCGCGAACCGGCAGGCTCACGCCCAGTTTGCGCAGCGACGAAATGGAATAGGCCATGCAGGCAGCCGTGATGACAAATTGAGCGCAGGTATAGATGATGAGGCCCGCGTTAGCGCTGTTGAACAGCGAAAGCCCCAGTTGAACGCACGAGCCGATAATGGCCGTGTGCACTACGGGATGATGCCCGTTGAGCAGCACGTTGGGGTTGAGTAGGCGCAGATAGTCACTCGTGCCGTTGGGATAGTTGAACCACTGGCGGATCTGCGCGCCCGTATCTCCCATAAAAAGGCCAGGCAGCGAAGCGATGAGCGTGGGCGCCCAGGCGATCATAAGCACCAGGAAGGGCCCGGCAAAGGGATGGACCGAGAGCACGGCGTGAGCCACACGCCATATGCGGCCAAAGTGCGCCTCGGAAAACGGGATGCGTCGGGAGCTCAGCCAATCCAGGCACTCAAAAGCCAGATAGAAGGCCACGATCGCCAGAAGCATCCAGCCCGCGCCGCCAATCCAGGCGCAGATGATGCGGGCTTTGTCGCCAAGGACAATCTCGGCCGAGTCGGTGAGATCGTAGCTGCGACCGAACACCATGCAGATGGCGAAGAACAGCGACGGCAGAATGATCGATGGACGCCAGGTGTCGCCACGGCCAAAGAACACGTAGCGAAACGGCAAGGTGAGCAGGCAGGCAAGCGCAAGCAGCATGACCGCGTCGGTATGACCGGCAAACGAGAGAAGCACCTCATAGCACACGTACAGCATACCCGAGGCTTTGGGGTCAATCGCCAAGACTGCGTTGCTCGATACCGGGGCGGGATCGATGGAAAACGCCGTGGTCGCCAACAGCGCGAGCAAAAATGCGATGAGCGTCTGCTTGGCGGGGTAGCGCTTAAACCAGACGATGCGGGCGGCGTCGCGCGCAGCCGTTGTGGAGAGATCGGAATCCTTCACAGTCCAAAGAGCCTTTCTAGAAACCTGCCAAAAAGGGACAGGTTTATTTTGGCAGGTTTTATCTGGGGAAACGTTACGGTTCTGTCATCGTTGCCCAGCGAACCACCACAAAGGTGCCTGTCCCCTTTGTGGTGGCTAGGCGTCCAGGTAGACGCGCTGGGGTTGGTTGCGGCGACGAGCAAAGATGATGAGCGCCAGGCCCGCGATTACGAGCGGCAGGCTCAGCAGCTGGCCCATGGTGATGACGCCGCCCAGCAGATAGCCCAGCTGGGCATCGGGCACGCGCACAAACTCAATGAGGAAGCGGACGATGCCGTAACCCATCACAAACACGCCCATAAACGTGCCTTGGGGCAGTAGCGGCTTTTTGCGGCTGAGCACCTGCAGAATGCAAAAGAGCACGATGCCCTCAAGAAATGCCTCGTAGAGCTGGGAGGGGTGACGCGGCATCTCGCCCGCAGTCCCGCCAAAGACCACGCCCCAGGGCAGATCGGTCGGCTTGCCCCACAGCTCACCATTGACAAAGTTGGCACAACGGCCCAGGCACAAGGCCAGCGGCGCGCCTATGACGGCAAGGTCTGCCAAAGTCCAGGCATCGAGCTTATATATGCGGCACACGAGCACGCCGCCGATGATGCCGCCCACCAGGCCGCCATGGAAACTCATGCCGCCCTCGTTGGTGGCAAAGATCTCGAGCGGATGCGTCCAGTAGTAGCCATCACCGTAAAAGACGACGTAGAACAGGCGAGCGCCAATGATAAGGCCAAAGACCACGCCGACCACGACGCTCGTCAGGTCGTCGACCGTAATGTCAAAACCCCAACGGCGCTGCGTACGATACATGACGACCGCCGTGAGCAGAGCTCCGACCACATAGGCCAGACCATACCAGTAAATCGTGATGGGCCCCGCCGAAATCGCGACGGGATCAAGCATATGGTAGAAGTCGTTGAGCATGTCGACCCTCCTACTCCCTACATACAAATGCGGCCGCGGGCCTTGCGCTCGCAGCCGCATATTTGGGCGTAACGTCTATGCGGAGTATGCCGTCCGCAGCTTTCGCATCTTAGAACGGCGCGTACTCGTCGTACAGGTCGTCGGTCTCGCCGGAGGCATTGACCTGCTCAACGCGGGTAACGCCGGGCACATGCTCCTTCAGGATGCGCTCAATACCCATGGACAGGGTCAGCGAGCTCATGGGGCAGCCGGCGCAAGCGCCCTGCAGCTCCAGTTTGACGACGCCCTCGTCGTCAACGCCCACATACTCCATATCGCCGCCGTCGGCCTGCAGGTTGGGGCGGATCTCTTCAAGAACCTTCTTAAGCAGCTCTTCGTTAACAGCCACAGGGGCTCCTTTCTCACAATAACGCGGGCACGCCCGCGGACAGAAGCTATGTTACTACAGCCATGTACCCGCTCACGAGCCGTCCATGCGCGCAGACGCGACTTTCACGAGTAGTCAATTTGGGACGGGGCTCTTTTAGCTGTTTTTGTTGCCGAGCAGTGCCGGCGCACATCGTTGCTACCGCTGAGCCTGTCCCCCGGTGCCAATCTGGACATCAACGATAACCTGGCGATAGCTAATGCCGCAGGAGTCGAGGATGCGGCGGCTGATGCGGCCATCATCGGTGTCGGCATACTTATTGTCCAGGTAGACAACCTCGCCCACGCCCACCTGCGCCAAAATCTTGGCGCAGTCGTGGCACGGGAACAGCGTGACGTAGACCGTGGAACCCTCGAGGTCCTTGAGCGAGCCACGGTAGTTGAGCACGGCGTTGGCCTCGGCATGGACCACGTAGTTGTGCTTGTCCTGCAGCGGGTCGTCGCTCGTACCCCACGGGAAAAAGTCGTCGTTGAGCGCCGAGGGTGTACCGTTGTAGCCCACCGAAAGGATGCGGTGGTTGGTGCTGGCGATGCACGCACCCACCTGTGTGTTGGGGTCCTTGCTGCGGCGCTGTGCGGCGATGGCCACGCTCATAAAGAACTCGTCCCAGCTAATGACGTCCAGGCGCTTGCCTGACGAAGTTTGATGAAGATCGTCCGACATGGCAGACACCTCCGTAATCGCAATAGTTTGACCCATTGTAGCAGGTGAAAGGTGGAGGCGTTTGTCCCACCGGCGCCCTCACTTTTACACGCGGCGGGGCTTTTGGTTGATGCGGTAGAGCTCGGCGAGACCCCGCAGCGTCAGCGCGTCATCGACCGTCAGGCTATGGCCGACCAGCGCCGCAAGTGCCTCGGCATCGTCGCCGGTAATGACGATGGGTACATTGCCCTCCCCCGCGGCCTTGGTCGCGCGCATCTCGGCAAGCACCATGTCGAGCATGCCGTCGATGCGTGCCACCTCGCCCAGAACCACGCCCGAACGCATGGCCTCGCGCGTGTTGCGGCCGATTACATGTGTGGGTGCCGAGGGCTCGACCTGCGGCAGGCGCGCCGCAGCAGCCGAAAGCGAGCGGGCGCCGAGCGCCAGACCCGGCGCGATGACGCCGCCGACAAAGGTTCCGCGCGCATCGATAACCTCGATATTGGTTGTGGTACCCAGGTCGATTACGATGCACGGAGAGCCATAGACGGCGCGGGCCGCCACGGCATCGGCGATGCGGTCAGGACCGATCTCGGCCGGGTCATCGTAGTGCACGGGCATGCCGGTTTTGAGGCCCGGCCCCACGGTGAGCACGCGCCCCGTGCAGGTGCGGGAAAGCGCCGCCTTCCACGGACGCTCGAGCGCCGGCACCACGCAACTCAGGACTGCAGCTGCGGGAACGAGCGCGCCGGGCATGCCCGCATCGGCCGCCAGCGCGGCCATGACTTGAGCGAGACGCATACGCGCTTCGTCGGCCGTAATGCTCGACGGCGTCGTGATCTCGCACGTCGCAAGCGGACATTCCTGCGCCGCGGCCGAATCCTCTGCAAACAGGCCAAAGCGAATGAACGTGTTGCCCACGTCGACCGTCAATATATATGCGCACCCATTAAGCATCGTCGGCGCTCCTTTCGTCTGCCCAGCAGTATATCGCCTACCTAAACCAGTCATCCCAAAATGACTAGCTTGCGGCTATACTGGTGCGCGGTCGTTTGCGAGCTCACGCGGCGGCCCTTGGTAACCCGACTTCCCGCGCCGTATCCGTAACGGCGCTCCCGGGGGAAGCGGATATACGCAAAGGAGTTTTATATGAGCAATCCCTCGAACCGCGCCTCGATGCGCGGGCAACTCACGTTGCGCGGCGTCGTCATCGGCGTCCTTGGCTGCGTGATTATCACGGCAAGCTCGGCCTACACCGCCCTCAAGATGGGCGCTCTCCCCTGGCCGATCGTCTTTGCTGCCGTCATCTCGCTGTTCTTCCTTAAGCTCATGGGCAACGCCAGCCTCAACGAGGCAAACGTCACCCACACCATCATGTCCGCGGGCGCCATGGTCGCCGGCGGCCTGGCGTTTACCATCCCGGGCGCCTGGATGCTGGGCTATGCCGACCGGATCAGCTGGCTCGACATGTTTATCGTGGCACTCGCCGGCACCATCCTGGGCTTGCTGGCCACGGCACTCATCCACCGTCACTTTATCGTGGACGCCGCGCTTGAGTTCCCCACCGGCAACGCCGCAGCTCAGACTTTGCGCGCGACCGAGGCTGGCGGCAAAACCGGCAAGCAGCTCTTTGGTTCCATGGCCATCGCCGGCATCTATAGCGTGCTGCGCGACGCCCTGGGCATTGTGCCCAGCATGCTGTGCACGCTCAACATTCCCGGCGTGACCTTTGGTATCTACAACTCGCCCATGCTGCTCTCCGTCGGCTTCCTCGTGGGCTTCGCCCCGGTCGCCTTCTGGTTTGCCGGCGCGCTGCTGGGCAACTTTGGCATCATCGTGGGCGGCACCGCTGCCGGTCTGTTCGACGTTGTGACTGCGCAGGGCATCGTCAAGTCCCTCGGTATGGGCCTTATGATGGGCTTTGGCGTCGCCGTCGTCCTCAAGGACATCCTGCCGCAGGTCGCCGGCATCGTCCGCGGTCTTGCCGCCGACAGCTCCACCGACACCGACGAGCAGTCGCTCATCTCGGGCTCCCTTAAGCTCGACGCCGGCATCATCGGCCTAGGCGCTGCCGCCATCGCCGTGGTCATCGCCATCGCGCTCGACCTTGGCCCCGTCCCGGCCGTCATCGTCACGCTGTTCACCTTTGTCACCACCATCATGAGCGCGCAGAGCTGCGGCCAGACGGGCATCGACCCCATGGAAATCTTTGGCCTCATCGTTATGCTCATCGTGGCTGCCTTCGCACAGATCGCTCAGGTCAAGCTGTTCTTTATCGCCGGCATCGTAGCCGTGGCGTGCGGCCTTGCGGGCGACGTCATGAACGACTTTAAGGCCGGTGCCGTGCTGGGCACCAACCCGCGCGCACAGTGGATCGGCCAGGCCATCGGCGGCATCGTGGGCGCCTTGGTCGCCGCAGCCGTCATGGTCGCGCTCGTCACCGCCTATGGCCCGGACGCCTTTGGCCCCGACAAGAGCTTTGTTGCCGCGCAGGCAAGCGTCGTCGCCACCATGGTCTCGGGCATCCCGAGCGTCCCGTGGTTCGTTGGCGGCTTTATCGCCGGCATCGTCATGTACTGGCTCGGCATTCCGGCCATGATGATCGGCCTGGGCGTGTACCTGCCGTTCTACATGTCACTCACGGCATTCCTGGGCTCCTGCGTCAAACTCGCCTACGACAAGTGGTCCGCTCACCGCGACGCCACCGCTGGTCTTTCTGACGAGGAGAGGGCTGCCAAGGATGCCGCCTTCCAGGAACAGGGCTTGGTCGTTGCCAGCGGCCTGCTCGGCGGCGAGTCCATCGTCGGCGTTATCCTAGCGTTTGTCTCCGTGGGCCTGAGCCTGCTGGGATAGGCCGAACAACAACGCACCAGCGCAGAGCGCGGGGTCGGATCCAATCCGATCCCGCGCTTTTTTGTATCTGCCGAAACCCTCGGCCGCAACGCATTTGCTACGCACCCGTTTTCCCACTCGCTTAAGTTCCACGCCAAGATGACCGCGCCGCCCCTCACGGTGTAGAGTACATGCTGCGAACACACCCGCGCTCCCGCGGCAATACGAGGTGGATATGGAACTCGACAAACAACAGATCAAGCGGCTGCGCGAGCGCCATCATCGGCGCCATGGCATCCGCCCCGCCCACAGCGAAGCGGCTGAACAGGCGCATCGCTTCCTAAAGCGGGCGTTCAACATTCGCGAGGGTCGCGCACCCTATCACGTGATCCGCAAACGCTTTGTAAACGGGGCGCGCCTGACCGGCTCGCACCTGTGCATCCTCATCATCGCCATGCTCATCGCAAGCATCGGCCTCGATATCGACTCGGACATCGCCATCGTGGGCGCCATGCTCATCTGCCCGCTCATGGGCTCGGTTCTTGCCATGGCATACGGCATCGCTACGCTCGACCGCGAGATTACCGTCGAGGCCGTCGCGGGCTTGGCTCTACAGATGGCCTTTTGCCTGGTCACGTCTACGTTGTACTTTAAGCTCTCGCCCCTTGGCACCACCACGGCCGCCATCATCGACAATTCGACACCGACTGTGTGGGACCTTGCCGTCGCGCTCGCGGGCGGCTTTGCGGGTGGCCTGGGCAACTCGCGCGACCAGGAACCCGCCACGCTCATCGCCGGCGTGGCCGTGGCGACCGCGCTCATGCCGCCCCTGTGCGCGGCGGGCTATGGCATCGCCATCGCAAGCGGGCCACTGTTTCTCTCGGCGCTTTATGAGTTTGGCATCAACGTCGTCTTTATCGCGCTGGCGGCCGAAGCCGTTCTGCTTCTTTTGCGCGTGCCGCTCAAGCGCGACCTGAACGGCGACGGTATTGTGACTGCTGAAGAAAACGCCGAGGTCGACGAGCTATCGCGCAAGGTGCGCCGCCGCATCATTGTGGGCACGGTAGTCTTTGCCATCCCCTGCATCGTTATGACGACGGGGTCTATTGGCTCGGCGCAAGCCGGCGTGCAGGACGGCTACGGCGTCACCGAAACCACGCGCGAGCTTGCCGCGGTACTGCCAGGCTTTAAGGATTACACCGTCGCCGTCGAGACCTCGACCACCGAAGGCGAGGAGGAGGGCCTTGTCGAGCGCGAGGTTGTCGCCCATGTGACGACAAGCGAGGCGCTTGGGGCACACGACCGCCGTGTAGCCCGCAAGCTCATCGACCTCAATGTGCCCGAGCTCGATCGCGTGGAGTTTGATGTGCAGTAATACGCGACGTGAGATGGATGCGCGCAGCCGCGAGTCACGACATGGCGCAGACGTGACGCGGGCCACGAGCAAATAGCGGGACGCGGTCCATGGCCGCGCCCCGCTCGCTGATTTATTGCCGTGAATCAGCTGTCCGCATCGACATCGCCAGACTCCACTGTAAACGCCGGACCGGTACTCACCAGATAAAAACGGGTCACCCTGGTATCTCTAAATAGGTAGAGCACGCCCTGATCGCGTCGGCGCGAAATATACGCCACGTGGACCGTACCGAATTTTTCGCCGTTTTCATTCTTTAATACCAGAATGTTGGGGTCGTCCATACGCTCGAACTGCCCATCAACGCAGTCGCCGCCTTTGCCGACCAGTTGCCACCGATGGTTATCCTCTTCAAGAAAGGCCAGGGTTTCCAGACTTGTTTTGTCATCACGATAGTAACCGTCAATGGCAAAGCCTTCGGAAGCACATTCCTGCATATAGGATGTTTCTCGACTTATAGCGAACTGCCCTATAGCGCCCAGGAGCACAGCTAGGCAAACCACTGCAAGGGTTATCGAAATAACACGGCGATCCATGTTAGCCCAACCGATACTTGTTTAACGGAGCACGAAACATACCCGGAACCTCCGATATCAGGGGGAACGTCACCTACGGCCTGCCGGTAATCATATGTTTCAACATCAAACCATATGACTACAACTCGTTGGAGATAGATTCCATAAACGGACAATGATATACGGCGAACGGCTACACTTATCAATAAACCCAGAGTTATGGAGGCCGTTTTTCGTACTGCAAGATCGCAGTTTTCGGAAGTGCGGTGAAAAATCGAGTTCTGCCGACCAGACCGACTTTTTTAGCAACAAAACCGCAGGTCACAAAAGTTCAAAAGAGCAGTGTGCTCGAAGGTTCGGAGTTTTCCCCGCACTTCCGAAATCCGAGTCCACGAAAGGCGTCGGCAAGGCCATTTACGCAACATGTATCCAGTAAAAAAGGGCCGCAGCCGGTACGGCTACCACCCTTCCGTCTCATATCTAGCCCGAAGCAGGTCGGCTACTTCTTAATACCGCGTCACAGACGCTTTGCGACCGATGCCACGGCCTCCTCGCTAACCGAATCGCAGGCAGGCGAAGGGCTGCGTGCAGATGATGTTGGACGCACCGCGATCGATCAGGTCGAGTATCTCGGCCGTGAGCAGCCAGACCTCGCCCATGTTATTACATACCGAAAGCACCGTGCGGGCCTTGTCGGCCATGGCGCCAACACCTGAAGATTTTGTCCGTAACTCAAAGAGCTAGGAGGTTGATAAAATCCAGAAACATCATGGCTAAAAGAGACGGGCACACTGTCCCTGTTTTTCGCACGAGCAGCGCAAAAATAAGGCCCAGACAAAGATAGCCCCCCATCATTGCAATGATGTAATTTGTGGGTGCCCCGATTAAACACTGTTGAGTCACGAGAAGCAATGCCCATAGAATCGACTGTACAAATGCCCTTATGCAAAACGGCCGAACTATTCCGACGATTGTGTATTCAAATAAAAATACGTACCTAAATAACAGCTCATGCAAAACTGAAACCGAACAGACCAATACCCATCTGGATATTGATTTTCCACCTATATCGAGCATGGCGGCCATAATAATAAATACGATGAAAATGAACTGCCATCCCAAAAGAATCCCACGCTGCTTGGTCTTATCACGGGAAACAGCGCCCCGAGTTGCAAAAAGATAGACTACCAACGCACAAAAGAGCGCCCCTGTAGAGCACAGCCAAGCGGGAGATCCTTTTGCAATAACCCAAATGGCCCACGGCACGCTAGCAACCATCGTACCCAGTAGATAACGTGCCCCCAGGCGCATTATTTCAGTCGCTTTTCCCAAGCTCTACCACCTCATCACTAGCTGCTATTAGGTCCATATCGTGTGTAATAACAATGACAATCTTGTGCTTGCGCAGTTCCTTCACAGCATTTATCAGAGCTTCTTTATGAGCAATATCAAGTGATGCTGTTGGCTCGTCGAATAAATAGACGTCTGCCTTCTTTTCCAAGACCCGCCTAATTTCCAATTGTTTCAGTTCCCCAGGAGACATTCCTCCGCACCTCTTCTTTTCGATAGAAGGAAAATTTCTATCGCTAAGAAAATCCTTTACTGATATCGGGGTTTGTTCGGCAAACGAAACTAGATTCCGCCTAAGGTGCTCGCAGTTGATTTCTTCTTGGGCCTTACCGTTGTAGGAAATAGCCCCACCGTAACCCGAATTGAAACAACCCATTAATAAGTACGCAAGGCTCGTTTTGCCCGAGCCATTAATCCCCACAAGAGCATAGAGCTTTCCTTTGTCAAACCTGAGATTCAAGTTATTGTAGAGACACTTTTCATTTAATGTAAAACCAAAATTATGCAGTTCGATGTAATCGATCTCCAAGAGCTCCTCTCCAGCAACAGCCAAAGGCAATTTAGAGGCATTTAGACGAGATATCGATGAGAAGCAGTCTTGTACGCTACTACCTATACCGTAGATTGACCTCACGGCAGATAGCATTAAAGCCATGTAGCTCGAAACGGCAACAAGTTGGCCTACACTCATGCTTCCATGCATTACATAGAAAGCCGAAATCAAAAGAATAGTCACCTGGGACGCAGCCGCAGCAAAGGAATCCGTTGCCTGAAATCTCGAAACGACACTTTGATAGGCGACTCCGGCGTGCAGCAAAGACGAAAAAAAGCTATCTATGGATTTCAATGCTCTTTCGAATAGCACATTAACATACAAAAATCTCTGATGCGCAAGTACGGACTCCACTTTTCCGAAATACAGGGACTGCTCCTCCTTAAAGGTCAGACCTGAAACAAAAAGCGGTTTTCTGAATAAAGCATATGCAATTGCATACAAGATGCAAAATGTCACGGAAACCCAAAAGAGCGCTACGGAGCATCCATAGAGAAAAATAAAACTGATACCTAGCTGGACAACCGCAAGAAGTACCGTCTGGAGCACCGACAATCCGAAGGAAGCCACAGTATTGGCATCTGAACAAATTTGTTGAGTTTTTTCAGCTGACTCCTGCTCAAAATATAACTCAAAAGGCATCCGAACGAGCTCATCGATTTTACTTCGAACAATCGAGTATGCAGCCACGGTCGTTATCCGCATTGAAAGAAGGGTGCTTAAATAACTGACAACAATATCGATTAGTGCCGCAAAACCAATTAGAGCGCTGCTAATCATGATAGTATCGTAAGATGTTTTTTTAGATATATTGTCAACCAGAGCGCTCGTAAGCGGCGGGGATACAGAAGCCATCATTCCAGATATTATTAAGCACAACGCGAAGGCTATAACCAGAAGCAATTGGGAAGAAAACCCAAGTCTGAAATATGGCAGATAATCGAAGAGCGCCGTTGAGTCCGCATCACTTCTTATGCTTGAAATCATAAGCCGCCCTCATTACTTTTATACAGTTCTTTCTTGCAGATACGCAGCTTGTCTTATTTTCATACAGCCTGGTGAAGGGACAGCCACCCATGCACATAGGAAGAAGCGAGCAGTTAAGACATTCTGAATCTGAACAAAAGTCGTAAGCATTCCATTTGGAAACTTCGAATGCGTTACTCGCTACGCTTTCAAAGATGCTGCCATAACTTCTGTCGGAATATCCTATTTCATTCCAGCATTTATATAAAGAACCATCTGGTCCAATAACTTCTGAATATTTATTGACGGCTCCGCATATGGTCGGATTAAAGCCTGGAAGAAACGGATCCATGTACCCCGTCATTTTGTAGCGAGACAAACAGGATGCTTCAATCGAGGCAAATTCGTCCTCTGAATAGCACGGAGAGTTAGCGCATGCCCCATTTATATCATCTACTGCCGCTAAATACAGTTTTACCCTATTACGAAGACCTTTTTGATCAAGCGAATCAATCAAGCGATCAATCTGATCACCGTTCGTCGGATCAACATTAACTCTTAAGATGACATTGAAGTACGCACTAGCTCTTTTTACGTTATCGATAATACGGTTGAACGTATCACCGCCAGAAGGAAGACATCTTCGTTGATTGTGTATTTCAGGCGGACCATCGACAGTCACCTGAACGTGCGTGACCCCATTTTTTGCAAGCAACTCCGCCGTTTTCCCATCTAAGAAATAACCGTTGGTCACCATGCTGGCGTTAAATAAGATTTCATCACTTCGGATTCCGCGCGTAATCTTCTCCACCGTCTCAATCGCCAATAAAGGCTCGCCGCCATACCAGGCAATCTGCAAACTATCTGCCTGATTGTCTAAAGCCATGCCATTGATATGCTTTATTACCTGATCGACGCACTGGTCGCTCATTGAACCATAACGCTTGCCGTCCTCATAACAATACGGACACCTGAAATTACAATTCAATGTCGGAGCTATCGTAAATGAAAGTGATTTTGATTGCATGCGACAGGCCGATGATATCTCTTTTAAATGTTCGATTTCATCAAGTCCGTCGGAAACCAACAACCCCGCGTCCATCAAATTGTCGACAATTTCCGAAGGGCCATTAGCCCCATTCGCAAATAGTGCCTTCTCGTATTCCGCATCCAACGCAACAATTGCGCCGGAGTAAGAGTTATATACCAGCGTAGGCTGATTGCCTTTATCGATTACATTAAAGCGAGACTGTTTCATTTCTACTCCGTTGCATATTTCAATATTTCAACCTGCCATTAGGAGTAATTCCAGCCACAAAATTTGGTAATGCAGATCCTCAGGCCACACGGTCCTCCCCCTGAATAACTCCAACAAATATGCGCTGCACAGGACACACACGTAGAAATATCTCGAGACGAAGCAGGCATCTGAGTATTCACTGGCTTTTGAATATATTCCATCGAAGCTCCTAGCTAACGTGTATACCGCAATATTGAAATGCGCGGCAATTCCCGCCCGTGTACACGGTACACATCCCCCAGGGATTACAGCGCCCCTGACATTTTGCGCCCTGACAAGGACACCAACTTGATAGCAAAGCAATATCGTTAGGTGTTTGAGTTGGCTGTATCCAATCCACAATGGCTCCTTTCTCGTTTTAGGCCTAGTTATACTTTGGTCAAAAAGTCAAAAGCTGTTTGATAACTTTTTGTACTAGATGAAACAATTTGTTTGCCTTGTTTAACATTTTTTAATTTACACTTAGCCTGATTAAAAATTCAACCTAAGGAAATTCTGGTGAATGTTGTTCAGCTGCAGTATTTCATAAAGGTATTTGATTGTCAGAATTACTCGGATGCAGCAACTATATTAAGCGTTTCGCCGCAAGCTGTTTCAAAAGGCATTCGAGCATTGGAATCTGAACTTGGTCTGAAGCTGTTCGAAAAAAGAGGCAGTATTCTACATCTAACAAACTATGGAGAGGAAATCCTTCCTATAGCATTAGATGCACTAGCTTCAATTGAGGGAATTCAAGCGTATGCGCAAATCACGCGTGAAAAGATAAAAAAAACCCAGACACATTTGACACACGTTGCAGTCGGACTACCACCAATACTCATAAGCTGGTTCAACCAGCCCACACTAAACCGGCTCTCGAAAAAGTACAACGGTGGTAAATTTGCTGTTTCCAGATACGACGACGGCGGAACGTGCTTATCCCTTCTACTTGACGGACAAATCGACATTGCGATTGTCGCTGGGCAAGTAGACACCAATCTTTTTGAATCGCATTTTTTATTGAACGCCGAAGTCAACCTCCTCGTTGAAAGCAATCACCCATTAGCTAGTCACGCAGCAGCGAATCTAAACGCGGTGGCTCAATATCCAATTGCAAACACCTGTGACATTCGATATTGTCGAAAAAGAATGGACTCAGCATTTAACCATCTGGGCCTTTTCCCCCGCTACGAGAGTATTAACTTAGCAGACCAGCACAATTTGTCCGATTTTCTCATTCGTAAGCATGGGGTTATTTTGACCATAGCCTCGCAAACGTCTCAAATCAGGATAGGCTATCCAGCAAAAATCGTTTGCCTAGGCAAACAAGATAGATTATCAATCCCTTTTTACTGCGCTTCAAATTCAAACGATGTCCGAGCGCAAACTCATCACGCGATAAGCTGCATTCAACTTGAGGCACGCCAGCTATCCCGCTGTTTAAAAAGCGCTGAAGAAGGAGACCTTTCCGGCTGAACATGGCGGGCGTACTAATTCTATGCAAAACAGCATCGCATTCCGCCAGAACGGAAGCGTGGGCCAGCCCCGAGTTTTTTGTAGTATTCCGAGAGAAAACAACAAGGGCCGGCAGACTCTTGGCAAGTCAGTGGCCCACTCACCACCCACAAAACTGTGCCCCACTTCCGAAATCCGAGTCCACGAAAGGCGTCGGCAAGGCCATTTACGCAACATATATCCAGTAAAAAAGGGTGGCAGCCGGTACGGCTACCACCCTTTTGTCTTACATCCGGCTCGAAGTAGGCCAACTACTTCTTAATGCCGCGTCCCAGGCGCTCAGCGACCGACGCCACGGCACTCTCGTCGACCGAGCCGCAGCTCACGCAGCCATCGTGGGCACGCATCTGGCCGGTGACCTCGTCCATCGCGAGCGGTGCCACCTTCTCGAGCTTAAAGCCCTTGCCGGCGCGCATGTTTTCCTTGGCCACGCTGATCATGAGCTTAATGCGGTTGAGCTGGTTGACCTCGGACGCACCGGGGTCGTAGTCCACCGCGACAATGTTGCTCTCGGGGTGCTGACGGCGCAGCTCCTTGATCACAGCCTTACCCACCACGTGGTTGGGCAGGCACGCAAAGGGCTGCGTGCAGATGATGTTGGGCGCGCCATGGTCAATCAGGTCGAGCATCTCGGCCGTGAGCAACCAGCCCTCGCCCATGTTGTTGCACACCGAAAGCACCGTGCGGGCCTTGTCGGCCATGGTGCCGATGCGCTCGGGCGCCTCAAAGCGGCGGGACTTCTCGAGCAGCTCTTCCACCGGCGTGCGCATCCAGTCCACGAGCTTGATGAGCGCCTGCATACCAGCGCGCGTGGTAGCAGAGCTTCCCAGCTCGTCCTTCTGCAGCTCGGCGTTGCTCATGGAGTACAGGAAGAAATCGAGCAGGCCCGGTACCACGGCCTCGCAGCCCTCGCGCTCGATCACGTCGACCACGTGGTTATTGGCTGTGGGGTGGAACTTGACCAGGATCTCACCGACCACGCCCACGCGCGGCTTGGTGCCCTCGCCCACGAGCGGCATGGTGTCGAACGCGCGGATGGCCTCGCGGCACAGCTTGGTGTAGTTGTGGCGGTTAAACTTGGGCGCCAGCTTGCGGGCACGCGCCATGTACTCCTCGTAGAGCGCGTTGGCGGCACCGGGCGTGGCCTCGTACGGGCGGCAGCGGTAGAGCATCTGCATCATCACGTCACCAAAGAGCACCGCGTAGACTGCCTGCTTAAGCAGCGCCGGCGTCAGCTTAAAGCCGGGGTTGTCCTCGCCGAGCGCCACGGCCGAAAGCGAGATCACGGGGATCTCGGGGTGGCCGCTCTCGCGCAGGGCCTTGCGGATGAGCGCGATGTAGTTGGTGGCACGGCAGCCGCCGCCGGTCTGGCTGATGACCACGGCGGTCTTGGACAGGTCGTACCGACCGCTCTCGATGGCCTCCATAATCTGGCCCGTCACCAGAATCGACGGGTAGCAAATGTCATTGTTCACATAGCGCAGGCCAGCCTCGACGGCATCGTGGTCGGTCGAGGGCAGCAGCTCCAAGTTGTAGCCGGCACCGCGGAACACCTCTTTGACCAGGTCAAAGTGGATCGGCGCCATCTGCGGGCACAGGATGGTATAGCCCTCGTCGCGCATCTGCTCGGTAAAGGGTACCTTGGGCCATGCGGTCGAGGCGCTCTCACGCTGTGCCTCGAACGTGTACTTGCGGCTCGCGAACGCGGGGGCATCCGTGGAGGGCGCCACCGGCGCAGCGTCGCCCTGCTCAAAGACCTTGCCCGCAGCCGTGGCCTCGGCCAAGCGCTCGGCCTCCTGGTCCTTGAGTGCCGCCATGAGCGAGCGGATGCGAATGCGCGCGGCGCCCAGGTTGGACACCTCGTCGATCTTGAGCACGGTGTAGATCTTGCCACTGGCCTCCAGGATCTCCTGCACCTGATCGGTGGTCAGGGCATCGAGGCCGCAGCCGAAGGAATTGAGCTGGATCAGGTCCAGGTCGTTGCGCATCGTCACAAAACGGGCGACGGCGTACAGGCGACTGTGGTACATCCACTGGTCGACGACGCGAATCGGACGCTCGGGCTTTACCAGATGCGCGAGCGAATCCTCGGTAAAGACCGCAAAGCCAAAGCTCGAGATAAGCTCGGGCAGGGCGTGGTTGATCTCGGGGTCGTTGTGGTAGGGACGGCCAGCGAGCACAATGCCGTGGCCACCATGGTCCTCGACCCACTTAAGGGCCTCCTCGCCCATGGTCTGGATGTCCTCGTGGAAACGCGCATCGGCCTCAAAGGCAGCGTTGACGGCGGCATCGACCTCGGAACGCGTGATTTTGGGACCGCGCACGCGGCCGCGCCCGGCTTGCGCATCGGCCACACGGTCGACGGCGAGCACCTGGTACAGACGGCGTTTGAGCTCGGTCTTATCGTGATAGGGCACAAACGGATACAGGAACTCGATGTTCTGCTCGCGGATCTCGTCGATGTTGAGCGCCAACGCGGTGGGGTAACTCATGACGATGGGGCAGTTGTAGCAGTTACCGGCCGTCGGGTCCTCTTTGCGCTCCCAGCGCACGCACGGCATCCAGATAAAGTCGACGTCACGGTCGATGAGGTTCATCACATGGCCGTGGCTCATCTTGGCCGGATAGCACACGCTCTCGGACGGCATGGACTCGATGCCCGCCTGGTAGGTCTTCTTGCTCGACTGGTCGGACAGCTGCACGCTAAAGCCCAGGCGCGTAAAGAACGCGTGCCAGAAGGGGTAGTTCTCGTACATGTTGAGTGCGCGCGGGATACCCACGGTGCCGCGCGGGGCCCCGTCGGGACTCAGGACCTCGCGGTTAAACAGCAACTCGTTTTTCTTTTTGAAGAGGTTGGGGGCCTCGGTCTTTTGCTTTTTGTGGCCGGCGCCCTTCTCGCAGCGGTTGCCGGTAATGAAGCGCCTGCCGCCGCCAAAATCGTTGACGGTAAGCTGGCAGTTGTTGGAGCAACGTCCGCAGCGGACGTGCTTTTGCGTCACGGTGAGGTGCGCGATGTCCTCGGCCGAAAGGATGGTCGAGGTGCCGTCGGCGCCGGCGCGATCGCGGGCGAGCAGGGCCGCACCGTAGGCGCCCATACAGCCGGCGATGTCGGGGCGCACGGCGTGAACACCGGTGAGCTGCTCAAACGCACGCAGCGTGGCGTCGGACATAAAGGTGCCGCCTTGGACGATCACCTGACTGCCGATCTCCTTGGGGTCGCGCAGCTTAATGACCTTGAACAGGGCATTCTTGATGACGGAATAAGACAGGCCGGCCGCAATGTCGCCCACCGTGGCGCCTTCCTTTTGCGCCTGCTTGACGCGCGAGTTCATAAAGACCGTGCAGCGGCTGCCCAAATCGACCGGGGCCTTGGCATGGATGGCGGCATCGGCAAACGCGCGCACGTCCATGTTCATAGACACGGCGAAACTCTCGATAAAGCTGCCGCAGCCCGACGAGCAGGCCTCGTTGAGCATGATGTGCTCAATCACGCCGTCCTTCACACGCAGGCACTTCATGTCCTGGCCGCCAATGTCCAGGATGAACTCGACGCCGGGCAGGAAAGCCTTGGCGCCGCGCAGGTGCGCGACGGTCTCGATCTCGCCGGAATCGGCCTTGAGGGCCTCGATGAGCAGCGCCTCGCCGTAGCCCGTGGTGGTCACGTGGCCGATGGTACAGCCCGCAGGGATGTGGTTGTAGAAATCGGCCATGATGACCTTGGCCGTGCCCAGGATGTCGCCGTTGTTGTTGCCGTACCAGGTGTGCAGCAGCTGGCCGTCCTCGCCCACGAGCGCGGCCTTCATGGTGGTGGAACCGGCGTCGATGCCGATGAACACACGGCCGGTGTAGCCGTCGAGCTTGCCCTTGGGGACGACCTCGGTGTCGTGGCGGGTCTTGAACTCGGCAAAGTCCTCGTCGGTGGCAAAGAGCGGGTCCAGGCGCTCGACCTCAGCACCCTGCGTGTCGCCCAAGCTGTCGATAGCCTCGATGAGCTGCGGGAACGTGCTGAGCTTGTTGGACTCGTGCGCCATGGCGGCGCCGCTCGCCACAAACAGGTGGGCGTTTTGGGGCACAATGCGGTGCTCCTCGTCCAGGTTGAGCGTGAGATAGAAGCGGTGGCGCAGCTCGGAGAGATACTGCAGCGGGCCGCCCAGGAAGGCGACGTTGCCGCGAATGGGACGGCCGCACGCCAGACCCGAGATGGTCTGGGTCACGACGGCCTGGAAGATGGAGGCGGCCACGTCCTCGGGACGGGCGCCCTCGTTGAGCAGCGGCTGGACGTCGGTCTTGGCAAAGACGCCGCAGCGGCTGGCGATGGGATAGATGGTGGTGGCGTTGGCCGCGAGCTCGTTGAGGCCGCTCGCGTCGGTGTGCAGCAGGGTTGCCATCTGGTCGATGAACGCGCCCGTACCGCCGGCGCAGGTACCGTTCATGCGCTGCTCGATGCCGTTATCGAAGTAGATGATCTTGGCGTCCTCGCCGCCCAGCTCGATGGCGACGTCGGTGGCCGGGATGAGGGTCTCGACGGCGCGTTTGCTGGCGATGACCTCCTGGACAAACTCCAGCTCGAGCCACTGGGACAGCAGCAAACCGCCCGAGCCGGTAATGGCGCAGGTCATTTGGGCCGTCGGCAGCACGGTCGCAGCACCCTCGAACAGGTCACGGGCGCAAGCGCGGACATCGGTGTGATGGCGCTGGTACTTGGCGTACACGATCTGGTTGTCGTCGTTGAGCACGGCGAGCTTGACGGTGGTGGAGCCCACGTCGATGCCCAGGTGCAGGTTACCGTGGGCGGCCTCGGGGTTGAAAATCGCGCCTTCGGGGGCGTGGGCGGCGGCTACGGGCTCGCTAGCGACGGACGTCTCCCCTGCCGCGTTCTTGGCCTCGGCAACAGCCTCGACAACTTTCTCGGCAGCAGCGGTCGCGGCCTTCTGCGCGGCGTCCGCCACGGCGGGCGCGGCCTCGCGCGCGGCAGCAACTATACGGTCCTTAATGCCTTCGGCGAGTTTGCTCATTGTCTCTCCTCTTAGTTGTTGGACTCGACGGTTGCGGCGGTGTCGGCCGCGTCCTCGAGCTGCAAGTTCAATAGCTTCATGCCGTATTCCGGCACGTTGATATCGATGGGTTGGCCATACAGGTCACCGGGGCGCACAAAGGCGATAACCGTCATGATGCGCGCCATGGCCTCGGGCGATTCGGAAAGGTCACGCTCAAACCAGCGCTGAATCATGCCGACCTCGGCACTCACGACGTAGGTAACGTAGTAGTCAAAGAACGTGCCCAGCGCCAGGCCCAAAATGCCCGTCTGCGCACGCGGCACCACAGCCTCACGCGCAGTGTCGATAATCCTTTTAATGAAGGCCTGGTCGCCGCCCGGCCCCAGCAGCGCACCGATTAAGTCGCGGTTGGCTGCAAGATAACGCAGCAGCTCAACCGAACCGGGCGCCGGCTCGAGCTCATCGATATTGTGATAGAGATCAGGCAGCTGAGCTGCGGTAATGAACTCAATGCGCTCACGGATCTCGGCCAGCAAGCCGTCCTCGATTTGATTGATAAAGTCGGGGATATCGCGGTAGTGCGAATAGAACGTGCGACGCGTAAGGCCAGCGCGCTCGGTGAGCGACGCGACATTAATGCGCGAAAGGTCGCCGCTTTCGGCAAGCTCGCTGGCAAGTGCCTGGCGAAGGGCACGCTGCGAGCGAAGGGACCGGCGATCGCATTTCTCGAGCTGGGACAAGCGTCCTCCTTGTTACTCAGCCTGTGCGCTATTGCACAGTGCGAGTATTATTGCACACCGTGTGTACCAACACGTAAAGGCAATATTTGGAATGTGACGAGGGGGCAGTCCCTTTGTCACAACCCGCCTGGCTTTTGGAGCGGCATTACCGATTGTCCAAAATGTCATTCGTGGGTAGAATAGTGTCGACGGCAGCCCAAGTTGTAGCTGGCTGGGCAGCGCCGTTGTTTGCATTAGGGGGTCAACGCCTTAGCGGCGGCGACCCCTTCTGTTGCGCTTCGAACGCTGCTTGAGTGCCTCGGAAAGGCCGACAAGCGCCGTGAAGAACGAGACCACGGCGGTCAGAAGTCTCACGAAATCAATCAAATCGGTCATGGGCATCACCTCCCATCAAATGGAGGGCGCTGCCCGGCACATGGAACTGCCGTCAACGATACCGATTCTATCAAAGCGCAGTTAGATATGCGAATATTTGTTCGCATTTCAGAAGATCGGAGCTCGGGTATGGCGAAGGAGCAGTTCCTTTGCCATACCCGAGCTTGTCGCCGAACTGCCAACTACATTTTTCGAGTTATTCGGCCACGCTACTGGTTTTATATAAATGCACCGCCGGGATTATCTGAGAGTTTTTGTCCTTATTTGAGCGCATACATGCCCATTTGCGCACTTACGTCACCAAATCAAACACCATTAGAGGTATGAATGTTCCTGCGAGGGCATCTTTAGCCATTTAACGACCTCCGACAGGCCGAATAACTCGAAATTTGTTGGTGGCGAAAGCGCAACAATCCTATACGCCAAAAGCCGGCATCTCCCATGTGACAAAGGGACAGTCCCTTTGTCACATTATTCGATGACGGTGCGGGAGTTTTGCTTGCGCATGGTGGCGAGCATGTGTTTGGGGACGGCATGGACCATGCAGCTGCCGATGGTCACGCTCGCGGCGGCCTTAGCTGCATCGCTTGCGTTTTTGGTCGCGTAGCTGTGGCGGAAACGCTTGAGCATGGCGATGTCGTTTCCGCCGTCGCCATAAACCGCGACCTTGTCCTCGGCAATACCGTAGTAGCCCGCCAGCCATGCCACGCTCTCGCCCTTGTTGCACGCCACGTCCGTAATTTCGAACATCACCGGATCGAACGGCGCGTTGACCACGCGGTCCGAGCGCTCGGTCAGATACGCCTTAAGGTCGCGCTCCAGCTCGGGCGAGGTCACGCGACAGTTGATCTTGCACACATCGTGGCGCAGGATGTCACCGATCGACTGGTCGAAGTACTGTTCCTCGTGGTACCCGCCACGCGCACGCATGCCGCGCATCACGATGCGCTTGATAGGGCTGTCTTTTTTAAAGCCCGCCTGGTGCATCTCGAACGATCCGCTCGAAAACATGCCGTCGGGCGTGGAGCAGTCAAAACAGATATCCGGAAACTCCTTGAGCAGCTCCTCGGTGATCTGCGAATCGATGGTCCAGGTCTTGAGCACCTCGCCATGACTGTCGCGCACGATGGAGCCGTTAGAGCAGCAGGCATCGAGCGCCAGCCCCGTAAAGCCATGCTCGCCGATCGGCAGCGTCGAGCGTCCGGTCGCGGGAACCACATGCAGGCCGGCCTCGGTCAGCTCGCGAATGGCACGGCGGATGGTCCCATCCGCCTCGTGCAGGGCGTTCAGCAGCGTTCCGTCTAAGTCACTCGCGAACATCTTGATCATGGGCGTGCCTCTCCTTCGTCTGCACGATATTGTAGACGAAGGAGAGGCACGCCCAAACAATGCCGTCCCGGCGCGGCGGACCACTGCCTCCGCAAATTCACGGTGCCCCAGCGCGTCAAGACAATCGCCGCAAGCGATTTTTCAGACGATAAAACAGCGCCGTCGTCAACGTCAGCACCGCCAACATGGCTGCGAATACAATCGCTGGTGTCCATCGATCATATGCAACCCCGTACGTCAATTGGCCGATAGGTGTTGCGCAGGAAAGGACCATGTAAACGACCGAAAGCACTTTTCCGCAGAGCTCAGTCGGCGCTACCCGCTGAACAAACGCGATGATTTCAACCGACGTAATGCTCGCCCACACCATGACCCATGCCGAACCAACCGCAAACACGGTGAACACGCATACATCTACGCCGAACAGCAGCGTAACAATAATCGGCGCGACTCCAAAACAGATCATCGCAACATATCGACATATGCCATTGAAAGAAAAACGATGCGGCCAAATGCCGACCAAGCCACTGCCGGTAAGACCACCCAGGCCCAGAGCAATCTCAACTATCCCAACGCAGGACGATTGCATGCCGAGATGCTTTGTAACAATAATGGGAGCGCCAATCGTTAGCCCAACCAACGCAAGGTTCAAAACTGCCGCAAGCAAAATCACAGCGACCAATGATGCATTTTGCAACAGATACCGAATCGACTCCCGAAAATCGTTTCGGCATGTCGTACGAGTCGCGCCGTCTCCCATCGTTTCAGATGAGGCATTTTGCTTGAGTACGCCACCAAACAACAGAGCTGAAATCGCAAACGTTACCGACGCGATTGTGCAAAGAGCATCGATGCCAAAGCACCCATAGACTGCCGTCCCGACCACAGGACCCAAGATATTGCTCACCATGGTCACCTGCGAAACCAATGCAGTGGCCCGCTCAACCTTCTTTTCACCCGCCATGCGCACCGTCTCAATTTGGAGTATTGGCTTTAGCAGCGATTGAGCGCCATATTGAACACAAAGTATCGCTACTACGACGACCGCAAGAGGCAATGAGTGCTTCATGGGGATAGACAGCAGTGATGCAGTCATCAGAGCAATGCCGAGGGCCACGAGGGCCTCGCGATGTCTTCCCCTATCCGCCAAGATTCCGCCAATCGGAGTTGCGAGTACGCCGGGTATGAACGCTATCGCCACGGCGGCGCCATATAACGTTGACGAGCCGCTGCAATCGAACAAGTAAAGCGGATACGCAAAGCACAGCGCCGACAGCATCGAATACGTGCACAGCTGCGCAACAAGAAAGCCAAAAATCCTGATAGATCGCACTGTTTTTTGCGTCAACGAGACGCTACTCCTCCGCATTCCAGCCATAAGCCCACCCCCTATACATACCACTAGTATGTATTTAATGACTTGAAAAGGGCAGCCGTGGCTACCCTCACAAATCAATTACATACCGTTGGTATCTATATTACCACCCGGCGCGGTCCCATACGTCCCAAATCTGCGCCGTTGTCTGAAGCACTTCTTCCCCCAAATCGAGTCCCACCGCGGCAGCCATCTGCGCCAAACATTGAGCGCGAGCGAGCATTCGATCCTTGGGCTCAAGCGGACGGAACAGCGGCAGCAGCCAAAGATTCACCAACAACGATACGGCCTCCGCCGCTTCACGCGGACATTCGCACGCAATGGATCCGTCGGCGATGCCCTCCTCGATCACCGGCAAGAGATAGCCATCGGCAGACTCGTTAAACGAGCCCTGGTACTGCATCGCCAGAAGACGCGAGCTTTTTAGCGGATCTGCTGCAGGACGCATACGTGCCCATAGCTCAATTTGCGGAACAACGGACTCGGGAGCGTAAAGCCTTTTTAGCTTTTGGGCGCCGGTCATATTACCGACGCCAAGCATCGAGCGGCGGTGCTCAACAATCGGAGTCATCGCCCGATCAAACGCGGCGTTGAAAATCTCTTCTTTACTCTTGAAGTGATGATAAACAGCACCCTTGGTCATGCCATCGAGACGGTCAACGATATCTTGAATGCTCGTCCCCTCATAACCCTGTGCACAGAATAGCTCCTGTGCCGCGTCGAGAATCTTCGCGACCGTCTCCTCGGGATATTTATTGCGACCCATAATCCGTCCATCCGCAACGCAAGCCTTATGCCTCATTGCAGTATTTTAACGTTGCGGATGGCAGACGGTCGATTCTACACCGCGGCCGGGCCGTGTTCGCCGGTGCGGATGCGGATGACTTCCTCGACCGGCTCGACCCAAATCTTGCCGTCGCCGACGGCACCGGTGCGAGCTGCGTTGCAGATGATCTCAACGATACCGTCGACATGCTCGTCGGCGCAGATGAGGGTGAACTGCACCTTAGGAATCGTGTTGACGAGTAGCTCGTTACCGCGCACGTATTCTTTCCAGCCATGTTGAGCGCCGCAGCCCTGTACCTGGTTGATAGTCATGCCACGAACATCGGCAGCAAACAGCGCATCTTTAAGAACCTCAAGCTTCTCGGCACGAACGATCGCCGTGATCTTCTTCATAGTGAATTCCTCTCAATAATCAACGTATCCCTTTACATGAGACGCGGGTTTCCCAGGTGCCGTAAACCAACCTCAGAGATCAAAAAAGTTCAACTGACTGGTCTTAGCAGGTTTCCCAAGTGCCGCAGATTGCCGTGAAAGAGGAGCGAAGCGTACTTAAGTACGTGAGCGACGATTGAACGGCAAGGTGCGGTGCTTGGGGAAGCTGCTAATCGAGTCCGGAGAATGAGGGGTATGCGCTCTCGCCGTGCTGACTCGTATCCAGGCCCAGCGCCTCGTCGGCCTCGTCCACGCGCAGGCTGCCGTGGAACAGCGCCTTGACCACCGCGGCGATCACCAAGTCGAGCACCAGCACAATGGCGACCGTCACCACAATACCCAGGACCTGCGAGATGAGCAGTGACATGTCGCCCGTGTAGAACAGGCCACCCTTACCGGTCCACGAAAGCTCCGGCACGCAGAACAGGCCCGTGAGAACGCCGCCCAAAATGCCGCCGATACCGTGGCAGCCGAACGCGTCGAGCGCATCGTCGTAGCCAAACTTAGTCTTAAGATGACTGATAGCCAAGTAGCAGACAGGCGAGACAATCAGGCCCATGACCAGCGCTGCCCACGGTTCGACAAAGCCCGCGCCCGGCGTGACCACCACGAGGCCCGCGACCAAACCGGTGCTGGCACCCACCAGCGTGGGGCGACCGGTGTGCACGCGCTCAACGACAAGCCACGAAACCATGCCCGCCGCGCTGGCCGTCACGGTGTTAAAGATGGCAAGCGCCGCCACGGCGTCGGCCTTAAACTCACTGCCGCCGTTAAAGCCAAACCAGCCAAACCAAAGCAGGCCGGCGCCGAGCGCCACAAACGGCACGTTATGCGGGCGATAGCTCACCATGCCAAAACCGCGACGGCGGCCGAGCATTAAGCAGAGGATCAGGCCGGTAAGACCAGACGAAATGTGCACCACGTCGCCGCCGGCAAAGTCGAGCGCGCCGATGATGTCACCGATAAAGGAGCCCTCGCCGCCCCAGACCATGTGGGCGAGCGGCGCATAGACCACGAGCAGCCAAATGCCCAGGAAAGCCGTCATGGCGCCAAACTTAACGCGGCCGGCCAGGCTGCCCGTGACGATGGCGGCGGTGATCATGGCAAACGCCATCTGGAAGGCGATGTTGATGATCTGGGGGTAGACGGCGCCGTCCGCGGCGTTGCCCTCGGCCGCCTGCAGCACCTGGTTGAGCACCGGCAGGCACAGAAGCTGGTCAAGGCCTCCAGTAAACGGACTCGAGCCGTCGCCGCCGTAGGCCAGCGACCAGCCGGCAACAATCCACAGCACACCGACCAGGCCAATGGCGCCAAAGCACATGAGCATGGTGTTGATGACATTTTTGCGCCTGGACAGGCCTCCATAGAAAAACGCCAGACCCGGTGTCATTAAAAACACGAGCATGGTGCAGATGAGCATAAACGTTGTCGATCCCGTATCGTACATTCGCTCCCCCTTGGTCGCATGGACGTTGTCGGCGCCCATAATGCGGCCGAGGAGCAACTGGTGTAGACCAGATACGGCGTTGTTAAACGCTGCGTTGTCGAATGGAAACGGTGCCGCAATCTTGGAAACGGCGCGGCAACGGGCGCGAAACGAACGGGAAATACGCAAGCAAGGGAGCCGTGAGCGCGCCCGTCCCAGCTAGCGCCGGAACAGCTCGCGGGCTCGGTCGCGAAGGTCGGTGGCTCGGATGACGCCCTCGTAGCGGTTGATGCGCAAGCGCGGGAAGGCATTAAAGAAGCGCAGGTCGCGACGGCTGAGCGACACGCTCGGCACCGGACGGCTCATGCGCTTGCCGGCAAGGCGACGACTGAGTGACGGACGCGGCATGCTCGGCGCGGCATCGGCCACGCGGCGGGCAGCGAGTGCCAGGCCGCGAGCACCATCCGCGATAAACGTCGGCATCGAAGCCTTCTCGCGCAGGGCATCGAGCGCGGCGTCACCCAGCTCGGCCAGCCACGCGTTAACGGCACGGCTGCGGATGTGCGTCTGTGTCACCGAGTCAATCGTCGATTCGGGAATGCGCTCGAGCATTGAGTCCGAGGCATCGGCAAGCGACTCGTTGATGCGGTCGGCAAGGTCGGCACGCACACGCTCAAGCTGATCGGACAGACGCCGCCAGCTCGCCAACGAGCACACCGCATCGACCATCATCGCGACCGCGACGATAAAGGCGGCCAAGCGCACGATTAGCACCGGCAGATGGCCAAGCAGCCCCAGCAATGCCGGCTCCACTAAACGGCAAATACACAACGCACCCAAGCCAAACGCGCAGGCCCAGTACAGGCAGATGCGTCCGTGCAGGTTAAACGGCAGATGCGAGTAATCCCAAAACCGGGCACCCGTCGTTTTTTCCAACAGCACGCCCACGCTATATTCGATCACGCTGCATACGAGCGCGGCAGCGACAAACTGGCTCGAGGCGTCTGGGATTCCACGCAGCAGCAACCAGCACGCAATGCCGCCCGCACCGTAGATGGGACAACACGGCCCTAGCAAAAAGCCGCTGTTGGCAAAGCGTCCGTGGTTGAGCATGGCGCAGACTGTCGACTCCCATACCCAGCCGCAAAAACCGTAGAAGGCAAACGAGAGTACCAGCGCCGAGAGCGGACAGGCGGCAAGCGTCGCGCCGTCAAATGCCATGTCGATCGCGGTTCCCACCGTCTACCCACTCCTCTTTTCGTTCGATTCTTTGCTCGAGCCGTCACTCGGGCCCTCGTTCAAATCGTTCGCGCCGCCTTTGCGCGGCAGACGGCCGGCAATCGTCTCGCGCAGTGCGCACCATTTATCCGCCAGGCACACAATCCATGCCTCGCGACACGTCGGCGGCACCGGCACCAGCGGAAACATATGCCGCACGATGATATTCCGCTCGCGCGACGTCAGCTCAAAATCTTCCTCCGCACGCGCCAGGGCAAAAAACGGGTGACGAAAGCCATGCAGTCGATGGCTTGGGTCGGGATCGTGCCAGTCATAGAGAAAGTAATCGTGCAGCAGGGCCCCGCGCAGCAGCGAGGCGCGGTCGACCGAAATGCCCGCACGGCCCAAGCGCTCGGCAAATGACAGACTTGCCCGCGCCACCGAGGTCACATGCGCATACACCGTCACATCGCCATGCTGGATAAACTCGTGCGTCAGGTCCAAGCGGCCCGCCTGGGCCAGCTGACGGGCGGCATAGTCGACCTCGTACGCGATTTTCTCGGCACGAACGGCATCAGACATGCTGCCTCCTTCCAGCGGCTCACGGCGGCATGCCACGGCCTGCACGCATTGAATAAAATCATCATCGAATCTACCAGTATGGCATCAGACAAAACGTTTTGCCCCGCCAGTTGGCGAATTACCGCGCCGCCGTCACATATCAAACGCCAAAATGTGCGAGACTGTTTTGTGCAATTGTGCCGGCCGAGGGAGCGCCGGCGCTCGATTCGCATGGAGTAACCAACAACGATGCTGCTTACGCAAACGACAACGCCCGAGGACGTCAAGGCTCTTAATCGCGCCGAGCTCCCGCAGCTCTGCGACGAGATTCGCCGCGCCATCCTCGAAAGCTCCGCCGCTGTCGGCGGACACGTTGCCCCCAACCTGGGCGTCGTTGAGCTCACGGTCGCGCTCCACCGCGTGTTTAACTCCCCCACCGACAAAATTGTCTTTGACGTGTCGCACCAGACCTACGCACACAAAGCGCTGACCGGGCGCGCGTACACTTATATTGATCCGGAGCGTTATGGTGAGGCTTCTGGCTTTGCCAATCCCGACGAGTCCGAGCACGACCTGTTCGCCATGGGCCACACCTCCACGTCTGTGAGCTTGGGCTGCGGCCTTGCGCACGCTCGTGACCTGGCGGGCGATGCGTACAACGTCATCACCATCATTGGCGACGGCTCGCTTTCGGGCGGCCTGGCGTTTGAGGGCTTTAACAATGCCGCCGATCTCGACAGCAACCTGGTCATCATCGTCAACGATAACGACCAGTCCATTGCCGAGAACCACGGTGGCCTGTATCGCAATCTGGCCGCGCTGCGCGCCAGCAACGGCACCTGTGAGCGCAACGTTTTCCGCGCAATGGGGCTCGACTATCGCTACTTAGACGCCGGCAACGATGTGTTGGCCCTGGTCGACACGCTGCAGGAGCTGCGCGATATCGATCATCCCATCGTGCTGCACGTCTCCACCGCCAAGGGTAAAGGCTTTGAGCCAGCCCAGAGCGACCCCGAGCGCTGGCATCATGTGGGCCCGTTTGACATGGCGACTGGGCGCAAGCTCTGCCCGGGCCATCCGAGCGAGCCTGCGCCGCGCACCTATGCCGACATTACGGGCGAGGCGCTCAGCGCCGCCATCGAGCACGATCCGCAGGTTGTGGGCATCACGGCCGCAACGCCCTACATCATGGGCTTTACGCCCGAACTTCGCGCCGCCGCCGGCAAACAGTTCGTCGATGTGGGCATTGCCGAGGAGCACGCCGTGACCTTTGCCACCGCGCTCGCCCGCTCGGGTGCCAAGCCGGTCTTTGGCGTGTACGGTACGTTCTTGCAGCGTGCCTATGACGAGCTGTGGCACGACCTGTGCCTCAACGACGCCCCGGCGACCATCCTTGTATTTGGCGCGTCGATCTTTGGCACCACATCCGAGACGCATCTTTCGTTCTTTGATATTTCCATGCTGGGCGCTCTCCCCAATATGCGTTACCTGGCGCCTTCCTGCATGGAGGAATACCTGTCCATGCTGAGCTGGTCGCTCGACCATCGCGAGCATCCTGTGGCGATTCGCGTGCCCGGCATTGGCCTGGTAAGCCGCCCCGACTTGGCGCCTGCCGAGGACGCCGATTACGGTGTCGCGCGCTACAACGTGGTGCGCCAGGGCCGCGACGTGGCCGTGCTCGCGCTCGGCGATTTCTTTGAGCTGGGCGAGCGTGTGGCAAACCGCTTGGCAGCCGGATACGGCATCGAGGCCACGCTCGTCAACCCGCGCTATGCAACCGAGCTCGACCGCGAGTTCCTCGACAGCCTTGCCGCCAAGCATCGCGTTGTCGTCACCCTCGAAGACGGCATCTTGGACGGCGGCTGGGGCGAGCGCGTCGCGTGCTACTTGGCCTGCACGCCCGTGCGCACGCGCACCTTTGGCATCGCCAAGGGCTTCCCCGACCGCTACGACCCCAACGAGTTGCTCGCTCAGAACGGCATGACGGCCGAGAACATGGCCGCCGAAGCCGTTAGGCTACTTAACGAGTAAAAAACCTCCGCAAGGGAAGCACCCCTGCGGAGGTTTTTATTTTCGCGGCGCGATTATCTCAATCTGTAACATCTAGGGCCCGAATTCCCGTCTAACTGTTACAGATCTAGACAAACCGTCTTTGCCCCTGACCTTTGTCTCAATCTGTAACAGAAAGGGAGCTTTTGTCCGCCTAACTGTTACAGATCGAGACATTCGAATCCCCCTAAGGAGATGATCTCGATCTGTAACAGTTACTCGGCAAAAATGGCTGCAGATGTTACAGATCGAGACAAAACAGCAAGGCATGCCGCTGCATCGGCCAGAACCACCACAAAGGTGCCTGTCCCTTTTTGGTAGGTTGAATAACCCATAAGGTAAGTATGTTTCTGAGTTATTTCGTGTTGACCCATTTGAGCGCGATAGGGTATAACTCTACTCAACCGCTAGGGATTTTATTGAGAAAGGTGTTCTACCATGAGCAAGAACCTCTCCCAGCAGGTCGTTCTCGACCGCCGCGGCTTCGTCGCCGCCACCTTCGCAACCGTCGCCGGCCTTGGTCTTGCCGGCTGCTCCGACACCAGCGCCGAGGCCGACAAGGGTTCCGCCGCCGGCTCTTCCAAGAGCTCCGAAGATGCCGAGGCTTCCACCACGCTCGACGCTAAGGCATTCGACAAGCTCGTCGACAACGGCCCCAAGGCCGATGACGATGCCATCGCCGCCAGCACCTGGGCCACGGCCGTCAAGGACGCCGGTGTCTTTAAGATCGGTGGCGTTCAGACCTCCACGCTCTTCTCCCTCCTCAACGAGAAAGACGGTCAGACCCGCGGCTTCGACGCCGGTATCGCACAGCTTCTGTCCAACTACATTCTGGGCGAGAACAAGGTCGAGATCACCCAGGTGACCTCGGACACGCGCGAGTCCGTCCTGCAGAACGGCCAGGTCGACGCCGTCTTTGCCACCTACACCATCACTGACGAGCGCAAGAAGCTCGTCTCCTTTGCCGGCCCCTACTACTACACCCAGCAGGCCATCCTGGTGCTCGCCGACAACGACGACATCAAGAGCGTCGACGACCTGGCCGACAAGAACGTCGCCGTCCAGTCCGGCTCCAACGGCCCCGCCATCCTGGAGGAGTTCGCTCCCAAGGCCAGCCAGCAGGAGTTCAAGACCGACGAGGAGGCCCGCCAGGCACTCCAGCAGGGTCGCGTTGACGCCTACGTCATCGACAACAACATGCAGCAGAGCGCCCTGGTCCGCGAGCCCGGTAAGTATAAGATCGCCGGGAAGCCCTTCGGCAGCAAGGAGCCCTATGGTATCGGCCTGCCGCTCGATTCCGACGGCGTCGCCTTTGTCAACGACTTCCTTAAGAAGATCGAGGACGACGGCACCTGGACCGAGCTGTGGCAGATCTGCATCGGTGACCGCACGGGCGACACCAATGTTCCCGAGCTGCCCGAGATCGGCGCCTAGGCAACGCGCCTAGTAACGGCCGCAACGAAACCATACGGAAACGCACGGTGCGCTTTATTGCGCTAAACTGTTTCCTTACTGAGTTGTCGGGGCTTCCGTACACACGGGAGCCCCTTTCCTTATCGGCGGGAGGTCCGCATGAGTCTCTCCGAGCTCTGGTCGCTCTATGGCCAGAACTACATTGACGCGCTGCTAGCAACCTGGGGCATGACGCTTGAGTCGTTTGCCATCGCCATGGTGTTGGCCGTCGCCGTCACCGTGATGCGCGTGTCGCCGCTCAAGCCGCTGCGCGTCTTTGGCGACCTGTATGTCCAGGTCTTCCGTAACATCCCCGGCATCGCGCTGCTCATCATCGTCGTCTACGCATTGCCGCCACTCAAGGTCGCTCTGCCCTACCGTACCTGCGTTATCGTCGCCACGGTGTTGCTGGGCTCCGCCTTTGGCTCCGAGAACTTCATGAGCGGCATCAACACCGTCGGCGTCGGCCAGGTGGAAGCCGCCCGCTCGCTGGGCATGAGCTTCAACCGCATCCTCGCCAAGATCGTGATTCCGCAGGCACTGCGCTCGAGCGTGCTGCCCATGACCAACCTCTTTATCGCCGTCATGCTCACCACCGCGCTCGGCAGTCAGGTGCCGCTTAAGCCCCAGGAGCTCACCGGCGTGGTGAGCTATATCAACACGCGCTCGCTCGGCGGCGTCGCCGCGTTCTTTATCTCGGCGCTCGGCTACCTGGGCACGGCGTTTGTGGTGAGCCACATTGGCAACTACATCGATAAGAAGGTGAGGATCCTCCGATGAGCAAGCACTCCTCTCCCGCGCTCACCATGCGCGATGCGCTCTACGAGGCTCCCGGCCCCAAGATGCGCGCCAAAATTCGCATCGGCACCGTTATCTCGCTGGTTGCCGTCGCCGCGCTCGCTGCCCTCGTGCTGCAGCGCTTTTATGTGACCGGTCAGCTTTCGGTCCACTATTGGTATTTCTTTACGCACCTCACCACCTGGAAGTTCCTGCTTGCCGGCTTTGAGGGCACCGTTAAAGTCGCACTCACCGCCGGCGCCATCGCGCTGGTGCTCGGCCTTGCCCTTATGCTCGGTCGCACCAGCGACATTAAGCCGCTGCAGCTGGTCTGCCGCGTGCTCACCGATTTCTTCCGCGGCGTGCCGAGCCTTCTGTTCATCTACTTCTTCTTTTTGGTGCTGCCCCAGTACAAGATTGCGCTGCCGTCGTTTTGGATGCTCACGCTTCCCGTCGCGCTCGCCGCAGCCGGTGTACTGGCCGAAATCTTCCGTGCCGGCGTCAACGCCGTGCCGCGCGGCCAGGTCGAGGCTGCCCAGGCGCTCGGCCTCTCCAAGGCTAAAATCACCTTTAAAATCGTATTGCCCCAGGCTATTCGGTTTATCATTCCGTCGTTGATTTCGCAGCTTGTGGTCGTCGTCAAAGACACCACCGTCGCCTATGTGGTGAGCTACCCCGACCTCATGCAAAATGCCCGCGTGCTCATTACCAACTACGACGCCCTCGTGTCGGTCTACCTGGTGATCGCGGTCATCTATATCCTCATCAACGTCGCGATCAACAAGGCCGCCGTCTACGTCTCGCACAAGACCGGCGCGACCATCATCCGCTAACGATTTACCATTTCGAGTCATAAGGAGCCGAGCACCATGGCACAGAGCACCTCTTCCACCGGCAATCAGCCGCTGATCGAGCTCAGACACGTCGATAAGCACTACGGCGATCTGCACGTCCTCAACGACATCAATCTCTCGGTCGACCGTGGCGAGGTCGTCGTCGTGATCGGTCCCTCGGGCTCGGGCAAGTCGACCATGTGCCGCACCATCAACCGCTTGGAGACCATCGACTCGGGCGAGATCCTCATCGAGGGCGAGCCCCTGCCGCAGGAAGGCAAGGATCTTGCCCGCATGCGCGCCGAGTTGGGCATGGTGTTCCAACAGTTCAACCTGTTCGCACATATGACGGTGCTGCAAAACGTCATGCTGGGACCGGTCGATGTGCTGGGCGTCTCCAAGGAGGAGGCTCGTGAGCGCGCCATGGATCTGTTGAGCCGCGTGGGCGTTGCCGAACAGGCCGATAAGGTGCCCGCACAGCTTTCGGGCGGCCAGCAGCAGCGCGTGGCCATCGCCCGTTCTCTTGCCATGCAGCCCAAGGCCATGCTCTTCGATGAGCCCACGAGCGCCCTTGACCCCGAGATGATCAACGAGGTGCTCGAGGTCATGGTCCGTCTAGCCCAGCAGGGCATGACGATGATCGTCATCACGCACGAGATGAACTTCGCCCGCCGCGTTGCCGATCGCGTCGTGTTTATGGCCGACGGCCAGATCGTGGAAACCGGCACACCCGACGAGTTCTTCGACCATCCCCAGACCAAGCGCGCCCAGGACTTCCTCAACTCCATCAAGGGCCACTAACCCCATTGCCACGCGGGGCAAATTCATCAACAGCGTTTGCCCCGCGCCGCCCCTGCGCCATGTCCACCCGGATTCGAAAGCCACGCCCATGATCGGAACCCGCACCTCATCGTCCTACACCCCGCATGTCAACGTCGACCCCGCCGACCGCCCACTCATCCTCGTCGCACCGCGTTGGGAAGAGGCAAAGCCGTTTTTGAGCGAGACGCTCTCCCCCAACGAGGAAATCGCCAGTGTCTTTGTCGATGCCATTCTTGCCGCCGGCGGCCTGCCGCTGCAGATGTCCATCACCGAGGACATTGAGGTTATCCGTCATTACGTCGACATCGCCGACGGCATCGCCATTCCCGGCGGCCCGGACGTCAACCCCAAGCGCTGGGGCGACGAGCGCCCCTACGACCCCACACTGTGCTGCGAGATTCGCGACCGTTTTGAGTTTAAGCTGGTTAACGAGGTGCTCTGCGCCAAAAAGCCACTCTTTACCACCTGCCGCGGCACGCAGCTGCTCAACGTCGCCACTGGCGGCACCCTGTGCATGGACGTGCCGAGCCTGGGCGCTCGCGAGGGCCGCACGCAGTGGCGCCATACCCACGTGCTCAACGACCCCGTGCATCCCGTCGAGGTCGTGCCGGGCTCGCTGTTGGAGCGCGCGGTTGGCGGGCACAGGCTGATCCAGACCAACTCCGCACACCACTGCTGCGTCGATCATCTGGGTAAGAGCACGCGTTTGGTCGCCAAGGCAACCGACGGCGTTCCCGAGTGCATCGAGGTCGAAGGCCAGCCATTCTGCTTGGGCGTGCAATGGCACCCTGAGTACACGTGGAAGACGCTCGAGACCGACTTTAACCTGTGGAAGTCGTTTGTCGAGGCGGCGGCAAAGGTAAAGCAGGCCCGCTAGCTCGCGAACCACTCAGGTTAAAGCCTCCTAAGCCGGGGGGGGGCGGACACCAGCTACGGTGCCCGCCCCCCCTGTATTTGATATGCTCGGTATGATTATCCCTCACAAACAATCAGAGAAATCTCGACCGCAATCGGTCGACAGTAAAGCAAATGATAAAAACGCTTGCTACGTTTATGAGGCAGTCAATTAAAATCGAAACGCATTGACCGTCCCCCAACGGGGTCACGCCGCAAATCCACATGAGCATCGAGGCTGGAAGCGGAAGCATGGAATTGGCCCCGATCTGTATGTAGATCGCTACAACGTTGACAAGCAACAGCATGCCAATCGGACCGAAGCCGGACCCAAAATAGGAAACAACGATTACGCAAGAAACCACGTATGCAAGGCAGGCGGCGGCAGCAAGAACAAGTCGATAGCAAAATACATGCAGGTTGAAATACTGCTGAGCATCCAAAACGATCGTGCAATTAAGGCAGTACAAAACGACACTCGTCAGGATAAACGCGCCCAAAAGGGCGAAAGAAGACAGCATCGCTCGCGCAACGATAGCGCACACACGCTTCCCTCCCCGGGCCTCCGACAGCCCCCACGGTTCCTCGACAAAGCCCGAACTGACAAAGCGCGGCACAATACAAGCAGCAATGAACGGAAAGAACAATGCATGAGCCAACGGGGCTACGTTGAACAGCAGACCGCGAAAAACCTCTGCATTACCAAATAGAAGGGCATCCTCCGCCGATAGCCGAAGCGTCGGGTCTGGGAAAAAGCCCAAGAAACTGTTCTCACGGAGGCCACAGAGCCACATCGGGAAAGAATTAAGCTGCAATACCACCATGCACGCATAAATTACCAGGATTAAGGCGTACGCCCATTTGCTCACATGCTTCCATTCTGAATGGAGGAATCTTTTAATCTGACGAGCCATTGAACACACCCCCGGCACGAAAGCTCACGAGAGCGTAAATCAATACCGATAGACAGCTGGCTGCCACGCCATATCCCAGAAGCGTCAGCTGGCCCATATCGCTATACCCAAGGGCACATCCGACTCCAAGATACGGCCCCGGAAGAAAGAAAATCCATCGCAAGGACGGTATGGGCGTCTGAAGGTAAGTTCCGTAGAGCGTCAAGCTCATGACAAATCCGATTATTACCACAGCCCCGCTCAATACAGCGCTGCCCGTTATCCGATAGATGGTCACCGTCTCCAGCGCAACCGATATCACCAATACGGCGTTGACTATCATTGCAGGCAAAAATACAGTTAGTATGTTGTGCGAGTAGTTATGCCCTCCACGTATTATGGCTATTGCAAAAAGAAGAAGGCAAAGCGCGCTATACGCTGCGCCAATTATTAAAGCAGACGAAAATGCATGGGCCAGAGCCCCATTAAAACGGGCGAGACCTCTTGCTGAAGAAATTCGGTATCCCTCTTTATAGCCATGCTCCTGTAAAAGCACCAAACAAACGATGAGTGGAACGAACAGGGATGTACCGGCAAAAGCGCTGCGCGCAAGGGACTCATCAGGCGCAGAAGGATCGATTGCATTCCAGAGGAAACCAATATCCTCCCCACAAACGCCATAGCCAAAGGCGAGCAACGTTGTTCCGTTTTTTAGAAAGATGCCGAAGAGAAGGCCGAACGCCAGCATAAGCGCAAGACCAAACTTCGCCGGAAATATCCTGTGCAAACGCATCATATCTGCCTTTATGGGATGGATCGCCCGCTTCATAGCGAGACCGCCTTCATCAAGCGCCTGTAATACTCTTTTAGGGATGGCGCCTCATCCCTTATGACGTCCATCGATTCCTTTTTCAGCAGTTCGCCGTCATGAAGAAACAGGCAGCTTGTTGCAACCGATGCCAGCTCATCCAAATCATGACTAGAGATGAGCATGGTCTTACCCTGCTCTCGATTCAATCGACCGATAAGGGCCCATATACTCTCGATGCCCAGCGGGTCCAACCCGTTTGCTGGCTCATCAAAAATAAGCAGATCAGTGTCACCCAACAAAGCTGTAGCTATATCCAGCCGCCGTTTCATTCCCAGAGAAAAACTGCTCACGCTCTTTTTCTCATCGGCATCCAGCCCGACTAGGCTCAAAACGCGAGGAATCTCACTCTTCTCATCAAGCCCCCATTCCGCACATCGGATTTGAAGATTCTCAACCGCACTGAGAGATTGGTATGCTCCACTGGAATCTGGTACATAGCCGACACGCGTCCGCATCAGGCTAAGCTCTTTTTTTGATTTGCCTCCGAAGAGTTCCACGCTCCCCGACGATGGCTCACAGAGGCCCAATACGATTTTAATAAGCGTGCTTTTGCCCGCCCCGTTTGCACCAACAAGGGCGCAGAGCTCAGACTGATGTACCTCGAAGGAAACGTCATGCAAAACGCGGCGCCTCCCATAGCGCTTTGACACCCTTGATAGCCTTATCGTTGATACGTTCATTGGCCTCCCGTTCCGCTTGATAGCAAAACCGCTCATATCGTTCCTTCTTTATTTTATCGTTTTCCATAGTTGTTATTGTTTTTCGATAACTCATATTTGTCAAGATAATCTAAAAGAAAGAACCTGTGTTAGACACGGGTCCCTTCACGCTGATATTTCGTTTTAGTTGTTCGCCTTAAGCTACTCGTCGCTCAAATCGACAGCAAAGACTGATGCCGGAAGCGACGCCTCATTGCCTCCGCCGTCCCGCATCTGCCTCACAACGTTTTTTGCACGCTCAACAATAAGCTCCTCAAGCTCTTTCTCACTCACGCGCTGAATAATATCTCCCGGTTGACAATCAAGCTCATCACAGATATCGAGGAGCGTCTTTAGGCGAATAGCTTTTATCTTTCCGTTTCTAAGCTTTGAAATATTAGCCGGAGTATGCCCCGTCGCTCGAATCAGATCAGCACTGGTCTTTCCGGTCTTAAGCAGCTGCGTCTCAAGCTCGATGATGAGATAGCTCATGTTTCCTCCTACACAAGCTCGTCAGACTGCTCTTGGAGCAGCGAGGCATAACTCCAGATCGCCGAGATAAACAGACAGACAACTGCGCCGATAAACGACCCCGCATCAAAGGTAGCGCCTTGGCAAATCTCAATAACGAAGGAATGAGGCACGATGTAAAGCTCCAGTCCGCCAATGGTGAGATTGACCGATCCATAGGCACCAACAAGCGAAACCGTGGCGTTAACAGCAAAGGCAAGCGCGAGAACACGGATAAGCCGCACATGCGTCTTGGTAAAGGGCGAGACGCCCCGAGAGATGTTACGGCTGATCCCGCACAAAACGACAAGCGAAATACCCACGACGAGTGCCAGGCACAGTCCGCTTGGGATAACGATGCACCCGCCATCGAGAAGCGTCACGACACCGAAAGAATCGACAGAAGCAACGTTTGCAACCGCATACCAGATCACGTAAACAACCAACGCGGCAAAAGCGACGAGCATCCCTGCAAAAACGGTTGCCATGCAAAAACCAAGCTTCCTGATATTTTCGCCCGCCTTGGCCATACGCTGAACGCTGTTGGACATACACTCACCCTCATCGACTCTATCGTTATTCGAACAGTTTATCGAACAACGATATGGATTGCATGCGGAAAGCCCCGCCAGTGCGCATAACCCATTCACTAATCAGAAGGGGTGAGAGTGGATTTTGGACACGTATCGAACGAGAGTGGATAATCTCCCACTTTGAGGCCGCCACCGGACCTAAAACGGGAGATTATCCACTCTCATAGCCATCAAAGCTCGCGAGCTCTTACTCGGCCACCTCGCGCAGGGCCGACATCGTAGCCGCATATTGCTGCTGCAACGCATGCATTCCCGCGCGAGCGCCGTCAACGGCATCGGCGCCGCGCAGCGCCTCGGTCACCACGACCGCCGGCTCGTACAGGTTATCGAATCCCAGGTTCTGGCTCACGCCCTTGAGCGTGTGAGCTGCCATAAACGCTTCCTTGGCGTCTCCTGCCGCCATGGCGGCCTCCAGCTTGTCCATGCTCTCGTCATCCAAAAACTTGAGGGCAAAGCGGGCAAGCATCTCCTCGCCCATCAGCCGAGCGCACGCGTCATCATAATTGGCGCCGATCTTCTCATACGCCTCACGCATGGAAATCATGGATTAAAACTCCTTTGGTCAAACTAAATCGTAGGAAGCGCAACGACCTCGGCAGGGCGCGCCAATGTTTCGGCAATACGGTCTTGCACCTCGAGCAGACAGTCGAGCAGCAGCGGGTTAAAGGTGCCGCACTTACCGTCCAGGATCATCTGGATCGCCTCCTCGTGCGGGATGGCATCCTTGTACACGCGCACGCTCGTCAGCGCATCGTATACGTCGGCCACCGAAACCACCTGTGCGGCGATGGGGATATCGTCGCCCTTAAGGCCATCGGGATAACCCTTGCCGTCCCAGCGCTCGTGGTGCCAACGCGCAATCTGGTACGCATATTCCATAAGCGCATTGCCGGCGTGATGGCGGCCCAGCTCATGCAGCATGTCGGCGCCGATCGTGGTATGCGTCTTCATAATCTCGAACTCCTCGGACGTGAGGCGCCCGGGCTTGTTGAGAATCGCATCGTCAATCGACATCTTGCCGATATCGTGCAGTGCCGAAGCCAGGGCAATCGTAGAGCGCTCCTCGTTGTCGAGGGAGATGCTGTCACTACGGTGGACCAGGCAGCCAAGCAGCAGCTCGGTCAGTTTCTCGATGTTCGTAACGTGCCTGCCGCTCTCGCCATTGCGGAGCTCCATGACGCCGGCCATGATGTCGATGAGCATGCGGCTGTTCTTGACGCGCTCGTTGTACTGCTGAGACAGCAGGCTCGTCAGACGGCGTTGCTTGGCATACAGGCGGATGGTGTTGCTTACGCGGCGGCGCACGACACGGGAGTCAAACGGGCGGTTGACATAGTCCGAGGCACCAAGCTCATACGCACGCAGCACCACTTCGTCGGAATCTTCGCTCGAGATCATGATGACGGGCAAATTGTCAATATTCGATCGACGCGACAGATCGCCCAGCACCTCAAAGCCGTTCATGCCCGGCATGACAATGTCCAGCAGCACGAGCGACAACTCATCGCCATAGCGGTCGACCATGTCGAGCGCCGCGCGACCGTTATCGGCCTCGAGGATGCAATACTCGTCCTTGAGCATCTCGTTGAGAATGGCTCGGTTCATCTCGGAGTCATCGACAATAAGCACCGTAGGCTTTTCGCTTTGGAAGGCCTCGATGGATTCGGCATCGGTCACGACTGTACCGGCTTTTGCCTTAGCGCGGCTCAATAATTGGACAGCCTGGCTAACACCCTCATCGACCGTTTCGCCATTAATGCGAACGCCACCAACGCATGCCGTCAAGCTAACGCGCTCATGCCCCGGAATAATCGTGGAATGAACGGCATCGGATACTTGACGCAGGCGACGGGCAAAGTCATCAGAGGGAATATTGGGCATGACGGCCACAAACTTATCGCAGCCAAAACGCACAAGCTCGTCAGTCGAACGAACACCGCTGCGTATGGCCGTCGCCACGGCACCAAGCGCAAGGTCGCCGGCATGGCGGCCATACGTATCGTTGAAGGCCCTAAAATCATCAAGGTCGATCATGGCCACGCCGGCCTGCATACGGGCGCTACGAAGCTTTTCCTCGTAATATCGGCGATTGCGCACGCTCGTCAGCACGTCGGTGTAGACAAGGTCCTCTTCTGCGGCCTCTTGTTCATCAATCGGACGCACCATCAGCAGGACGTGAGGCTCGCCCTCGACCTTCAGAGGACGCAGGCGAGCGCGGTACTCAACGCCATCGTTGAGCAGCTGTTCCGACACCTCATCGGAACCTGCCGCCAAGGCCTCAAGACTTGACTGGCGCAGACAGGGACACCGATCGCCGGCGAGCAGGCAGTTGGGATCGCCCTTAATCTGGTCGACCGACAGCAAACGTACCACGGGGTAGGTCTTCGCGACACGGGCGACCTCGGCGGCAGCCTCCTCGTCGGTTAGATTGGCCTCGTGATTATTGAGCATAGGGGGCCCTTTCAGTAGTTTTGCTTGGTAGCAGTGGGTGCCAAATGTTACAAGGGTAGCACCTTGTCGATGCAGGTACACACGTGAATACCGTTTCTTTTTCATGAGCTGGCAGACGGTAGGGCTGAAGCCGCAGCCGTAAGGTTCTGGGCGCATCTGTTAACACGGTCGAAATGTTTACGGGAAAAGCCCGTTTTGATTATTGCGGCTGCTAGAACCCTAGGACGCCACGGACGGCCTGGGCAGCCGCTACCGGTCGATCGCGCAGCCCGTTGTGCGCGCCGGGGACCGTTACGAGCGGACAGCCCAAAAGCTCAGCCGACGCTCTCGTGCCCGCTTCGCGGGGCGTGCCAATCGAGAGCTCGCCCAAAAACACGGCGGCCACCGTTTTCGATGCGCGGACGCGATCCCAATCGGGAACGCAGGTCATAATGATCCCGTATTCGTTTGCCATAAAGCTGCGGCCGTTGCGCAGGGCATGCTTGGCTTCCGCCTCGGTTGTCTTGGGAGCTTGAGGATCCGAATCACCGATGGCACTCAGGAAGGCTCTTAATGCCCTCGAGACCTTTCCCGCAGCAATCATCTCGAGCAAAACCGGGGCCGTGCCCAGGCCAGCGCCCTCGTTTGTCACGGCGGGTTCGTGCAGCATCGCGCGCGAGACAATGGCCGGGTTTGTACGGAGAAGCTCCAGGGTCACCAGCGTACCGGCGCTGTGCGCGAGGACATTTGCCGGGGCGCCGACATGCTCGATAACGGCCTGCAGGTCGGCGGCCTGGGCGGCGAGGTCGTAGCGCCCGTCCGCGGCATCGCCGCTCTCGCCGCAACCGCGGCGGTCGTAGGCAATTACGCGATAGCCGCAGGCGAGCTCGCGGGCGATCCCGTCAAAAAATGTGCCGTCGACGCAAGCGCCGTGCACGCACACCAAGGCAGGCGCATCCGACGGCACGCCCGGCTCGGCAAACTCGCGACAGGCAATCGTGGTGCCCGCATTCTCGACCGTAAAATCCATGTTGTGCCCCATCGTCTTGCACCTTGTTAACGCATTAACTGTACCCAACCGGAAACCTCTCATAGCGCGGACATCGAGGGCAGCGTGAAAATACGAAATCTGAAAAGCACAAGCCCGAATCAGACTTTGGCACCGATGCTATGCTTAGGCACAACTGTCCCAAGGAGCATATGCCTATGTCTACGTTTTTAAATGTCAGCCCCATCTTTGGACCGGTGCGCAGTCGCCGCCTGGGCCTTTCGCTCGGTGTCAACATGATGCCGGCGTCGGGCAAGATCTGCACGTTCGACTGCATCTACTGCGAGAACGGCCTTAACGCCGAGCGCCCCTGCCATGAGCCGTATAACACGGCCGCCGTGGTGCTCGACGCACTCGAGGCCAAGCTGCGCGAGATGGCAGCCGAGGGTGAGCTACCCGATGTAATCACCTTCGCCGGCAATGGCGAGCCCACCGCCGCACCGGAGTTTCCGCAGGCTATCGCCGGCGCCATCGCACTTCGCGACCAGCTGGCCCCGAACACCAAGATCGCCGTGCTCTCCAATGGCACGCGCGCTGACCAGCCCGCTGTGCACGATGCGCTCATGATGGTCGACGACAACATCCTCAAGCTCGATACGGTCGACCCGGCTTTTATCCAGCTGCTCGACCAGCCCGTTGGCCCCTACGACGTCGAGCACCAGATCGAGACGTTCGCGAGCTTTAACGGCCACGTTATTATCCAGACGATCTTTTTGAACGGCGAGTACCAGGGCAAGTCCCTCGATAACACTGGTGAAGCGTACGTCGGCCCTTGGCTCGCGGCACTCGAGCGCATTCGCCCGCAGGAGGCGACCATCTACACGGTGGCGCGCGAGACACCGGTCGCCGGCCTTGCCAAAGCAGCGCCCGTGGTGCTCGACACAATCGCCGCACGCGTGCGCGCGCTCGGCATCCCCTGCCAGGTGAGCTACTAGCAGAACCGCACAGACTACCCGGTACTTGGCTGATGGGGTGGGCTATACTAGCTGCGAATGAAAGGAAGTTAGCCATGTTTGACAATGAACCCGTGCCCGGCCGCAACGACGCTTGCTGGTGCGGCAGCGGCAAAAAATATAAGAAATGCCACAGCGCCTTCGACGAGCGCCTCGAGCGCCTGTGGGAAGAGGGCTGGGAGGTTCTGCCCCGCACGCTCTACAAGATGCCCGCCGATATCGAGGGCATCAAGCGTTCGGCCGCCATCAACGTAGGCGTGCTCGACTACGTGGGCGAGCACATCGCCGCGGGCATGACCACCAACCAGATCGACCAGATGATCTACGACTACACCGTCGAGCACGGTGGCACGCCGGCCGACCTCAACTACGAGGGCTATCCCAAGAGCGTGTGCACCTCGATCAACGACGTGGTCTGCCACGGTATCCCCTGCGATACGGACGTGCTGCACGAGGGCGACATCATCAACGTGGACTGCTCCACGATCTTGGACGGCTACTTTAGCGACTCGAGCCGTATGTTCTGCATCGGCGAAGTCTCGGCCGAGCGCCAGCGCCTGGTCGACGTCACCCGCGCCAGCGTGGAGGCGGGTCTGGCGGCCGTCAAGCCGTGGCTGCCGCTATCCGTGATGGCCGAGGCCGTGCAAAAGACGGTCGAGGACGCCGGCTTTAGCGTGGTGCGCGAGTACGGCGGACACGGCATCGGTAAGGAGTTCCACGAGGACCCGTTTGTGGGCTTTACCACCGAGGCGCCCGATGTAGACACCATCATGGCTCCGGGCATGGTCTTTACCATCGAGCCCATGGTCAACGCCGGAGCGCCCGACATCAAGATTAGCAAGGGTGACGGTTGGTGCGTGCGCACCAAGGACGGCAGCGATTCGGCCCAGTGCGAGGTACAGCTCGTGGTGACCGAGGACGGCTACGAGCTGCTGAGCTGGTAGCCGTGGATGCGCCGGATGCTGACGGGCACGCTCGTCTAGCATCCGGCGTTTTTGTTTGAACGTTTTGCCTGATAAAACCCGCCAAAATAAACCTGTCCCTTTTTGGCGGGTCAAGCGGAAAGGACTGCTTGTGAACATCTTGGTTTTGCTGCCCGTCAACGACCGCCATCGCGCAATTCTTGAGTCGAGCGCTCCGGGCGAGGACTTTATCTACACGAGCGCCGACGCTATCACGCGCGAACAAGTCGCCAACGCCGACGTGATCTTGGGCAACATAGACCCTGCCCTACTTACCGCATGCGAGCACCTCCAGCTGCTGCAACTACAGACCGCGGGCTATGACGATTACTTGGCTGCCGGCACCGTGCCAGCCGACGCCAAACTGTCTTGCTCGGTGGGCGCCTACGGCCAGGCCGTGAGCGAGCACATGTTTGCCATGGTCCTTTCCATGATGAAGCGCCTGCCCGGCTATCACGACTTGCAGCGTGAACATCGCTGGGAGGATTTGGGGCCAGTTACCTCGCTCAAAAACGCCAACGTGCTGGTGCTGGGCGCGGGCGATATCGGCGGTCACTTTGCCACGCTCTGCCGCGGCATGGGCGCGCACGTCCGCGGCATCAAGCGCCATCCACTCGTCTACCCCATTGTGTTTGAGGACATGGACGGCATGGACGCCCTACCTGAGCGCCTGGCAGAGGCCGACATCGTCGCATCCTTTATGCCGAGCACGCCCGAGACCCGCGGTCTGGCGAACGCGGAGTTCTTTGCCGCTATGAAACCAGGTGCCTTCTTTGCCAACGGCGGCCGCGGAGACCTTGTAGTTGCCGACGACTTAGTTGCCGCCCTGGAGTCGGGGCATCTCGCCGGCGCCGCGGTCGACGTCACCGACCCCGAGCCGCTGCCTGAGACAAGCCCCCTGTGGGATGCGCCCAACATGCTCATCACGCCGCATGTCTCCGGCTGGTTCCACCTAGAAGCCACGCTCAATAACGTGGTCGACATCGCCGCGGAGAATCTGCGTCACCTGCAGGCGGGCGAGACGCTACGTTGTTGGATCGAACACTAAGTATTACGCCGTTCTAACGAACGGCGTAATGAGCCGACGCTGCGAGCCCGCCGTTTGGCCAATCTGCCGCTCAATTTCAAAGGCGCGACCAGAAGGTCAGCGCCTTTTCATTTCACGGCACCTTGGCTCAAACGGCGGGCTCTCGCTGGCGTGCGCTCTACCTGCGGCGTTTCGCTGGCGCCGGCTTCATCTGCAAGCCTTAGCAGTTCCGTCTTGCCGTTGGCGTTGTGGCATTTGCCCAGATAAAACCTGCCAAAATAAACCTGTCCCTTTTTGGTAGGTTTGGTGCAATGGGGTCAGGTTGGCTTGCGCCATACCGGTAGTTCTGTCTGCGACACTCTCGCCAAAGTGATATCAAACATACATCTAGCGTTTTCGACACTTCGCTTATTAGAGCCAGTCCGTCTCCTCGTCATAGCGGTCCGAATAGGCGTTACGCTTGAGTTCTTCAGCACTCGTTGGTCGCGCCTTGGACACGTCGACCCCTGACTCATGGCAAGCGGCGACGAACAGCTGTAAACCCCGATCAATAAGCTGAGCCCCACGCTCGGCCTTCATTTCTTCGGCTCGCATTTAGAGCTCCACGCTTTCGGCTCCGTTGATGGTTAGGTCGCGCTCGTAGAAGGCGGTGAGGGCGCGGATGGCGTACATCACGTCGCGCACGCCGCCGGTCTCGTAGCTCGAGTGCATGGCAAGCTGCGGCAGGCCCACGTCCACGGCATGCATGCTCGCCTGCATATTGGACAGATTGCCGAGCGTGGAGCCGCCCGCCATATCGCTCTTGTTGGCGAAGGCCTGCGTGGGCACGTCGGCGTCGTCGCAAATAGCCTGGAACACCGCGCGGCTAAAGGCATCGGTGCAGTAGTGCTGGTTGGCGGCTTCCTTGATGACGATGCCGCCGTTAAGCACCACCTGGTTGCGGGCATCGCACTTCTCGGCGTGGTTGGGGTGCACGGCATGCGCGTTGTCGCAGCTCACGAGCATCGATGCGGCAAGGGCGCGATGATACGACTCGTCATCAAAGCCCAGCGATCCGTTGATGCGGCGCAGCGCGTCGGCCAAGAACGTCGACATGGCGCCCTGCTTGGTCTCGGAGCCAACCTCCTCGTTATCAAAGCAGCAGAAGACCGAGACGTCATGCGCGTTCTCGGCACCCAAAAATGCCTGTAGCGAGGTATAGGCGCAGGCCAGGTCGTCGAGCTTGGGCGTCGAGATAAACTCGTCGGCCCAGCCCCAAATGCGCGCATCCTGACGATTGACCAGGAACAGATCGCGGCCCAGAATCTGCTCGGGCTCAACATCCAGTTCGTCAGCGATCAGGGCATCGAAGTCACCCTGCTTAAGGTCGCCAGCGCTGATGAGCGGGCACAGGTCAACGGCTCGGTTGGGAGCAAAGCCCTCGTTGACGCCACGGTTCATATGGATAGCAAGGCTCGGAATGATAGCGACCTCGCGCTCGATGGCGAGCAGACGGCTCTCAATACGGTCGCCTTCGCGCACCAACACGCGGCCCGCAAGCGCCAACGGGCGGTCGAACCAGGTGTAGTCGATCATGCCGCCGTAGGCCTCGGTGTTCAGGCGCAGCGTCTCGCCCGCGCCGTCGAGCTCGGGCACGGCCTTGACCTTAAACGTCGGAGAATCGCTGTGCGACGCCGTGAGTTGAAAATGATAGTCACCGGCAACGCCGTCCTCGCCCCACGTCGCGGCCAGGTCCTCGCCCACCTTAAAGGCAACAACGCTCGAGGTGTTGCGCTGCGTGTAATAACGCCCGCCCGGCTCGATGTCCCACGCCGCATTCTCGGGCAGGTAGGTAAAGCCCGCCTCGTCGAGCTCGGCCATAATGGTCGCCGCCGTATGGAACATGCTGGGGCATGCCTCGATAAAGTCGATAAGATCGTTGGCGGCCTCGATATCATCGGCCGTCACATGCGCGCGCTCGGGCGTTTCCTGATCCGTCATGCTCTCCTCTTTCGCTGGGTTGATTGTCCCCTCCAGCATACCCCGCCACGCCAGCGTCGCACTCTTCATTCCGTGCCTAATTCCGCGCCGCTCACCAAGTTGAGCCATCATGCCCGCGCTCCTTTTGCGACAATTGCGCTAACAGGACGAGAGGAGCCGTCATGAAGCCACGTAACATTGCCATCGCCTGCGGTGTCGCGGGAGCCGCCGTCGGCCTTGCCGCTGCCGCCGGCATCGTTTACCGCAAGCAAATCAAGTCCGCCGCGTCGCTCAAACGCTTGACCGGCTACGCGGATGGCTATGACCTGTACGCAATCGACATTGCCTACGACTACGATCTTGATCGCATCATCGCCGCTGGCGTGCGCGACGACCAGACCTACATCGATGCCGTGGTAGCGCAGGTGCTCCCCGGCGTGCCGGCACATGTCCAGGCGCCCCAGTTTGCCTGCAGCGCTTTTGTCGCCGTAGATGCCGAAGGCCGCGTGCGCACCGGTCGCAATTACGACTTTAAGGACGACACCTCGGCGCTGCTGGCGCGCAATCACCCGCGCGACGGCTATGCCTCCATCGGCTTTGCGGCCCTCAATAACCTGGGCGCCAACACTCCACTTGACTCCGTCGCCGGACGCGCCGCAGCGTTGATGGGCCCGTTTGCCCAGCTCGACGGTGTCAACGAATGCGGCGTGTCCATTGCCGTGCTCACCCTGGATTCCAAGCCCTGTGACCAGGACACAAAGCGCCCCGTCATCAACACCTCGCTTGCCATCCGCCTGGTGCTCGACCGTGCGGCCACAACGCAGGAGGCCGTGGACCTGCTCGCCAGCTACGACATGCACGCCATGGCCGGACGCGACTACCACTTCTTTATCAACGACGCCGCCGGTGACGCGCGCGTAGTAGAGTGGGATCCGCGCGATCCGGACCGCGCTTTCAAAGCGACTCCTGTACGCCAGGTTACGAACTTCTACGCCTGCTATGGCGACGAAGTGCTGCCCAACCAAAAGGATGGCGAGCTGGGCCATGGTAAAGAGCGCGCCGTCGCAATCGCCGATGTCCTCGACGCCCATGCCGGCGCCCAAGACGAGGCAGTCGCTTGGAAGGCCCTACGCGCTGCAGCGCAAGAGCCCAATCCGGAAGACATCACCAGCAACACGCAGTGGTCGGTCGTCTTTGACAACACCGAGCCCGCTGCCGCCATCACGCTGCGCCGCCACTGGGGCGACGTCGACGCCTTCGCGCTGTAAGGAACCAGGCCCGTCGACCTTACGCTCGCCTGACGTTGCTTACATTTCTATACGCTTGAGCTAACACGTTTTACCCCCGCATCAACAGTGTGCGGGGGTAAACTTATGCGCATGTTATAACTTGCCCGGAAGGATTCATCATGCTCAGGATCGGTCTTCTTACCAGTGGCGGCGACTGCCAGGCACTTAACGCCACTATGCGCGGCATCGTCAAGACGCTTATGACCAACAGCAAAGAACCTATCGAGATCTATGGTTTTGAGGACGGCTACCAGGGCCTTATCTACAGCAGGTTCCGCGTCATGACGCCCGCCGATTTTAGCGGCATCCTCACCCGCGGCGGCACCATCCTGGGCACGAGCCGTACGCCGTTCAAGCGCCTGGATACTCCCGAGGCCGACGGCGTCAAGAAGGTGCCCGCGATGGTCCACACCTATCACAAGTTGCAGCTCGACTGCCTGTTTATGCTAGGCGGTAACGGCTCCACCAAGACCGCCAACCGCCTGCGCGAAGAGGGCCTCAACGTTATCGCCCTGCCCAAGACCATCGATAACGACACCTGGGGCACCGAGCTGACGTTTGGCTTTACGAGCGCCATCGACGTCGCCACCAAGTGTATCGACGACATCCACACCACCGCTTCGAGCCATGGACGCGTGTTTGTCATCGAGATCATGGGCCACAAGGTCGGCTGGATTCCGCTGTATGCCGGCGTCGCGGGCGGCGCGGATGTCATCTTGATTCCCGAGATCCCCTACGACATGGATAACGTCATCAAGACCATCGAACATCGCATGGAGACCGGCAGCCGCTTTACCATCGTGGCCGTCGCCGAGGGCGCTATCTCCAAGGAGGACGCGGCTCTGTCCAAGAAGGAGTACAGGAAGAAGCTCGCCGAGCGTACGAGCCCGTCGATCGTCTACGACATCGCCAAGGAGATCGAAGCCAAAACTGGTCGCGAGGCCCGCGTCGCCATCCCCGGCCACACGCAGCGCGGCGGCCAACCCGACGCCCAGGACCGCATCTTTGCGACCCAGTGCGGCGTCGAGGCGGCACTGGGGTGCCTACGCGGCGAGTTTGGCTACATGATTGCCCTGCGTGACGGCAAGATGTGCCACATGCCGCTCGAGGAGGTCGCCGGCAAGCTCAAATATGTCGACCCCCAGAGCGATCTGGTGCGCGAGGCCAAAGCGTTGGGCATCAGCTTCGGCGACGAATAGCCTCGGCCGAAATCCATCCCATCGGGCCCTCCGACCCCGTCCGACGTATTTCGATTTGGCTCCTCCCTTGACTCCGTCAAGGGTCGCCAATCGGAATCGTCGGGCGGGGCCGGAGGGCCCTTCGTTTACATACTCGCCAAGGCTATTCGTCTTCTTGCTGCGGGTGCCTGGTCTGAAATTCAGTTGCGGTGAAATAGTTCCTGCTTAGTCCGCAAATGGCTGAATCCAAAAACTATTCCACCGCAACTTACTGAGTGGGGCTCTTGGCTGCTACTTGCACTGACATTTGTCCTGAAATGGCTGGTCGTTAGGGGTTGCTACCGGTAGTTGCGGTAGGGTTGGGGCAGATTCTAACTAGAAATGGTGGTCGCTACCGGTTGTTCTCGGCATACTCGGCTCATTCGATTCGACCATCAAACGAAAGGAACCACCATGGATCTTGCGATGGCGCAGCGGCTCGTTGATCGCCGCAAGGCTGCCGGGCTTTCTCAGGAGGCGCTTGCCGCCCAGCTGGGTGTGAGTCGTCAGGCTGTCAGTAAATGGGAGCGCAGCGAATCCTCGCCCGATACCGATAACCTTATTGCGCTCGCCGCGCTGTATGGCGTGTCGCTGGATGAGCTGCTGTATGGGGAGGCGGTGGCTAGCGCTGATGACTCACAGGCTGATGATGAGGCGCAGAACAGCAACGCCGGCACCAAAGCTTCAGATAAGGCTGAAGAGGCTGAGGCTTCTACTGAGCACGCTGATTGCAGCGATAAGCCACTTGTCGATATTTCCCTCGCGCGCGGTATCCACGTCATTGATCCCAATAAAGGCGAGGAAGTCCATGTTGGTTGGAGCGGCATCCATGTGACCAACGAGCGCAAGGGCGAAGAGGTGCATGTGGGGCCGGACGGCGTGCATATCGATACGCTTGAGGACGATGGACATAGCGTACGCACCAATGACGACGGCACCGTCACCATCGACGGCGAGACGTTTTCCAGCTGGAAGGAAGCACACGACAAGCTCGACCATCATGGCAAGCATTTCCACACCAAGGTCGGACGTGCATGGAACAAATTCCCCTTCCCCGCACTTGTCACTCTCGCCTATCTGGTGCTCGGCATTGTCTACGGCACATGGGGCATGGGGCTTTTCCTCGTCTTTCTGGTTCCCGTCTACTACGCGATTGGTGACTTTATCGATCGACGCCGCCCGTCCAAGCTGATTGACGGCGTTTACCCAGCAGCCGCCATCGCTTGGTTCCTTTACATGTGGCTCTGTTTGGGACAGCCCCATCCTGCATGGATCATCCTCATCACGATTCCCATCGTAAAGGCGCTCATGCGCTGGTGTCGCAAACAATGGAAGTGCCGCAAACAGGCCTAAACCACCCCAACCAGCCAGTGCCACTCATCCGACACCGCCCGCCCCTTCCAAGTTGCGGTGATATAGGGACTGTTTTGAGGCTCCAAAGCGCCAAACAGTCCGTATGTCACCGCAACTTACAAACAACTGGGTCAGTTCCGGCACGGAGATTAGCATTGAGCTGACCGCGCGCCAAGAAAAGGGCCTATTTACTACGTTTAACTCGAGAGGGCCGACCATACCCGCCTTTTCCGAAAATTGACAAGCCCTCTACCTGCAGTTTTAGTTTTCGTTTTCCCGGCATGGTTGACGGTATCAATTTATACGTAGTAGATAGGCCCATTTTGTGGCATACCACCCATTCAAGCCCAATCTCGAAGGCTACAGAGAGCCTCTCATCCACGCCTGCGAGCGAAAACCAAATAGAATGAAAGGCAGATGGAAAGCCCGTTTGACGAGCGGAGGACATATGCGCGACGTAGCCGAAAGCGACTGGAAGCTGTTTAAGAAAATGCTTCCTCAATGGCAAGAACGTTATATGGAAAAGCTCATCGGCCAGTACGTTGAGATGCTGAACGATGACAGCGAAGCGTCCAGTAGATTTTGGGCACTAGAAGAGCGCCTCAATAGAGACAAGCTGTCCTCAGGCATAATTGCAAACGACATTCGCCGCAGCACAATGCACCGCGAGATAGCCAATTTGCTTATCGACAGCGTGATCACCCTTGATGACCTTGACGGTTTTACCGAGGACATTAAGAGCTATGCGCAACACTGGATTGGCCAGTAAGAGCACTGAACGACAGACATCCCCAGCAAAACGGGGCAAACGCCGGGCCACCTAAAGCTGACGTTAGATAACGATACTTTTGAAAACACTGGAAAATCAAGGTTTTTCGAGCGACGGACAAGCCGGGTATTGTACTAAAAACTGAATACGACGCAGAAGCGGCGTTTCCCACTCCCTACATGGGAGAACAGGAACGCCGCTTTTTTCATGCCCTTTGTTACGCAGTAGGGGCAGAAAAAGCCTTGCTACAAGCGGCTTTCCGGGCGCGTATCTGACGCGGCAAGGGATTTATACCTTATCCCCCGAAACCGAGCTTCTACTGCGTAACAAATCCACAGCAAAAGGAGTGATTTACTATGGCAGTTTTCCGGGTGGAACGAAACAAGGGCTACACCGTTATGAGCAACCACCACCTACGCAACAAGGAGCTTTCCCTAAAGGCAAAGGGGCTGTTGTCGCAAATGCTGTCACTCCCCGACGATTGGGACTACACCTTGAAAGGCTTATCCCTTATCAACCGGGAAAAGATAGACGCTATCCGCGAAGCCATACGGGAGCTTGAACGCGCCGGGTATATCGTCCGTTCAAGGGAGCGCGACGAGAAAGGACGCTTGCGGGGCGCGGACTATGTGATATTCGAGCAGCCGCAGCCGCCTACGCCGGATTTACCTACATTGGAAAATCCAACATTGGATAATCCAACACAGGAAAAACCAACATTGGAAAAACCTACGTTGGAAAATCCAACGCAATTAAATAAAGATATACAAAGAACTGACTTACCAAAAAAAGAAAAAATAATTACTGATGAACAAAGTACCCATTCCATTCCTATCCTTTCCCCTAACCCCTCACCTTGCGGGGAAGCGGCTACGCCGCCGGAACGGAAAGGAACGGAAGCGGCAGCACAGAGCGCAGTAGAGATATACCGGGAAATCATCAAGGACAATATCGACTACGACATTCTCAAACAGGACATGAGATTTGACGGGGACAGGCTTGACGAGATTGTAGACCTCATGCTTGAAACGGTATGCACCGCAAGGAAGCGGGTACGGATTGCGGGGGACGACTACCCGGCAGAGCTTGTGAAGTCAAAGTTTATGAAACTGGACGGCGAGCATATCCGCTTTGTGCTTGACTGTATGCGAGAGAACACAACGAAAATCCGCAACATCAAGCAATATCTGAAAGCAGCCCTTTTCAATGCCCCGTCCACAATCGGCAACTATTACACTTCCCTTGTCGCCCATGACATGGCAATCGGCGCACTGTCACCGGAGAAGCCGCAGTACGGCGACCCGGATTATTATTCATTCAAACCGGGCGAAAGCCTGTAAACAACAAAAGGAGGATTTTTTTATGGCACAGAGAACAGGAGCATTGGTATTTGACGAGCGCACCGACCGTTACGACATTCGCTTTGACCTCAATACTTACTATGGCGGGCTGCATTGCGGGGAGTGCTTTGACGTGTTCGTGCGGGGCAAGTGGAAGCCTACCCGGATTGAATACGGCGACAACTGGTATCTTGTGGGTATCAGAGCCGAGGACTTGAACGGGCTGCGGGTGCGTATCTGACCGTCGCCCCATAAAGAAACGCGAAAGGAGGACGCGAGAAATTGCAGGACGAAGTAAACGAAAAGACCATAGCCCTTTACATCAAGACCGGGAAGCTGACCGCGCAGACGCTCCAAAAGGCAATGAAAGCCATTCTGTCAAAGGGCAAGAAGCAGCTTGCGAAACAGCCACAGGGCAAGCAGAGCTTAAAGCAGCTTATGAAGCAGAACGCGGGCGTTTCCAACATTGAGATTACAAAAGACAATATCAAAGCCTTTGAGGGTACGGCGAAAAAGTACGGTATCGACTTTGCGCTGAAAAAGGACACAACGGAAAGCCCGCCCCGTTACCTTGTTTTCTTCAAGGGGCGGGACGCGGACGCGCTGACCGCAGCCTTTAAGGAATTTTCTGCAAAGAAGCTGACACAGGATAAAAAGCCCTCTATCCGAAAGCTGCTGACAAGCCTTAAAGAAGCCGCACAGGGCAGAAACGCACAGCGCGAGAAAGTAAAAAACAAAGACAGGGGGCGGGAATTATGAAGCCGGAAATCAAGAAGCTGCTTATCCTCAATCTCCCGTATCTGCTCTTTGTCTGGCTCTTTGATAAAGTAGGCGCGGCTGTCCGGCTTTCCCCAGGCGCGGACGCGAGCGCAAAGCTGCTACATCTTGGGGACGGTTTTACCGCCGCCTTTTCCAGTATCACGCCGAGCTTCCACCCCGCCGATTTGCTTATCGGCATTGCAGGGGCAGTCATTGTCCGGCTGATTATCTATGTCAAGGGCAAGAACGCGAAGAAGTACAGGAAAGGCATGGAGTACGGTTCTGCACGTTGGGGGACAGCCGAGGACATAAAGCCGTACACAGACCCGGTATTTGAGAACAATATCCCCCTCACGCAGACGGAACGGCTCACCATGAACAGCCGCTCGAAGCAGCCGAAATATGCCCGCAACAAGAACATTCTTGTAATCGGCGGTTCCGGCAGCGGCAAGACAAGGTTTTTCGTCAAACCGTCGCTTATGCAAATGCACAGCAGCTATGTTGTCACAGACCCGAAAGGCACCGTCTTAATCGAGTGCGGGAAGCTCTTACAGCGGGGCGGCTATCGGATAAAAGTGCTGAATACGATTAACTTCAAGAAATCCATGAAATACAATCCCTTTGCCTATCTGCGGAGCGAAAAGGACATTTTGAAGTTAGTCAATACCATTATCGCCAACACCAAAGGCGACGGGGAGAAATCCGGCGAGGATTTTTGGGTGAAAGCGGAAAAGCTCTACTACACCGCGCTAATCGGCTATATCTGGTATGAAGCCCCGGACGAGGAAAAGAACTTCACGACGCTGCTTGAAATGATAAATGCGTCGGAAGCCCGCGAGGACGACGAGGACTTCCAGAACCCGGTTGACCTCATGTTTGAACGTCTGGAAGAAAAAGACCCGGAGCATTTTGCGGTCAAGCAGTACCGCAAATACAAACTTGCGGCGGGCAAAACGGCGAAGTCGATTTTGATTAGCTGCGGCGCGAGGTTATCCCCATTCGACATTAAGGAACTGCGGGAGCTTATGGAAACCGACGAAATGGAGCTTGACACCATAGGCGACAGAAAGACCGCCCTTTTCGTCATTATCAGCGACACCGACGATACTTTTAACTTTGTCGTGAGTATTCTCTACACACAGTTATTCAACCTTTTATGCGACAAGGCAGATGATGAATACGGCGGGCGGCTTCCCGTCCATGTACGGTGCTTACTTGATGAATTTGCGAATATCGGGCAGATACCAAAGTTTGAAAAGCTCATTGCAACGATACGGAGCCGGGAAATATCCGCGTCAATCATCTTGCAGAGCCAGTCACAGCTAAAAGCAATCTACAAGGACAACGCCGATACCATAGTCGGCAACTGCGACACCACCCTTTTCTTGGGCGGCAAGGAAAAAACGACGCTCAAAGAAATATCGGAGATTTTAGGCAAGGAAACGATAGACAGCTTCAACACTTCCGAAACAAGGGGGCGGGAGCTTTCGCATGGGCTGAACTATCAGAAATTGGGAAAGCAGCTTATGACGGAAGATGAAATCGCAGTCATGGACGGAGGGAAATGTATCTTGCAGCTACGAGGGGTGCGCCCGTTCTTTTCGGACAAATTCGACATAACGAAGCACCCGAAATACAAGTACCTGTCCGACGCAGACCCGAAGAACGCCTTTGACATGGAAAAGCACCTTAAACGCCGCCCCGCCATTGTCAAGCCCGACGAGGTTTTTGACTATTACGAGATTGACGCAGCAGACTTACAGGAGGACGCAGACCATGAGGAAACGTAGCGCAGAGGAAAAACAAAAGCAGCTTGAACGGTTTTTAATGAATGTTGCGGAAGCCGCCGACGCTGCATTATGGGAGTATTGGCGGGAAAAGGAAGCGGAACACCGCCGCTTTGCAACGGAGTATGTCACGCGCCGGGGGCTTATCCCGCAACAATGACAGCATGGCAGACCGCCGGGGGACAGGGGAAGCTACACTTCCCCTACGCTGCCTTGCGGCAGCTACCCCTTTGTGAACTTGTGGGAAGCGAACACCTTGCTGCGCAAGCTATTCACTTCCCGCAAGTCTGAAAAAAACGTCCGGCAGCACAGCGGGACACAGAAAGGAGCGATTGAAGCAATCACATCTATCCATACCGGCTACATGATACGCGCCCCCACTTTCCGGCGCAGTACACAGCGGCAAAATCCGCACCCCTTACAACTGAATACCGCCGCGCCGCAGGACTTACGCAGCGCGGGGACAGCCGCCTTTACCAGAGGGCGGTTTTTTTGTGCGGCGGCATATGCTGACCGCCTTTTGTCCGCTTGTCGGACAGCCGCAGACGCGGCAGAAAGGATATATTTATGGCATTTTTCAATAGCGCAGTAGACGTTTTGCAGACCCTTGTTGTAGCACTTGGAGCCGGGCTTGGTATCTGGGGCGTAATCAATCTGATGGAGGGCTACGGCAACGACAATCCGGGCGCGAAAAGCCAGGGCATGAAGCAGCTCATGGCGGGCGGCGGCGTTGCCCTTATTGGCATGACCCTTGTACCGCTGCTTTCCGGGCTGTTCGGTTAAGAAGCGCGGGTAAAGGCTTATGCAGAGCATACTTGACGCGATTAACGAATGGATAAAGGAAATCCTCATAGGAGCCATAAACGGTAATCTGTCAACTATGTTCGGGGACGTGAACGAGAAAGTCGGCACTATCGCCGCAGAGGTAGGGCAGACCCCGCAAGGGTGGAACGCAAATATATTCTCCATGATACAGACGCTTAGTGAGAATGTAATCGTACCCATTGCGGGGCTTGTCATTACCTACGTCCTATGCTATGAGCTTATCAGCATGGTAACGGAAAAGAACAATATGCACGACGTTGACACTTCCATGTTCTTCAAGTGGGTGTTCAAGGCGTTTGTGGCAGTCTACCTTGTGACGCACACCTTTGACATCACTATGGCGGTGTTCGATATGGCGCAGCACGTTGTTTCCGGCGCGGCGGGGGTAATCGGCGGCAGCACAGAGATTGATGTTGCCGCCGCCCTTGCTTCCATGCAAAGCGGGCTTGACGCTATGGAAATCCCCGAACTGCTCTTACTTGTCATGGAAACAAGCCTTGTGAGCTTGTGCATGAAAATCATGTCCGTACTGATAACCGTTATCCTCTACGGGCGTATGATAGAAATTTACCTTTACTGTTCGGTATCGCCTATCCCGTTTGCAACTATGACTAACCGGGAATGGGGGCAGATAGGAAACAACTACCTAAAATCCCTGTTCGCTATCGGTTTTCAAGGCTTCCTCATTATGATATGCGTCGGCATTTACGCCGTACTGGTGAACAACATGATAATAGCGGACAATCTGCACAGCGCGATATTCTCCCTTGCAGCCTACACCGTTATCCTCTGTTTCTCCCTGTTCAAATCCGGCGCACTGGCGAAGTCGATTTTTTCCGCGCATTAGCGGCGTGTCAAGGGCAGGGTGGAGATTTTCAGAGCGAAGCGGCGAAAATACGACCCGACCTTGACGCGGATAACCCCCATATAATACGGGCGGGCAAAGGGCATAGATTGACCTTTGCCTTGATTACCCTTATGGAAAATTACAGCAACACCAAACCCAGAGAAAGGAGGTTTTCACTTGGCGTATGTACCCGTACCCAAAGACTTATCCAAAGTCAAGACAAAAGTAGCGTTCAACCTTACCAAACGGCAGATTGTATGTTTTGCGGCGGCTCTCCTGTTCGGCTTGCCGCTTTTCTTTCTGCTCAAAGACAGCACAGGCACAAGCCTTGCGTCTATGGCTATGATTGCCGTCATGCTGCCCTGTTTCCTGTTCGCCATGTATGAAAAGCATGGACAGCCCCTTGAAGTGGTGGTGAAGAACATCATACGGACGAAATTCATAGCCCCCAAAGAACGACCATACAGGACAGACAACTTTTATTCCGTCTTAGAACGGCAGAGAAAACTTGAAAAGGAGGTATCAGCGATTGCAAAAGGAAACACGAAGAAACAGCGCGGCGGGAAGCGCAAAGCCTAACCCACCCCGCAAGCTCACCCGCGCCGAGAAAAAGCAGATTGCGGAAATCATCAGACAGGCAAAGGGCGACGGGAAAGCGCACACCGCGCAGCAGACAATCCCCTATATCCAGATGTACCCGGACGGTATCTGCAAGGTTACGGGACGGAAATACTCAAAGACCGTCGCCTTTGAAGATATTAACTATCAGCTTGCACAGGCAGACGACAAGACCGCCATTTTTGAGAACTGGTGCGACTTCCTCAACTACTTTGACGCTTCCGTTTCGGTGCAGCTCTCTTTCATCAATCAAGGGACGCAGCGCGGCGAAGCGGAAAAGGCGGTCAATATCCCGGCACAGGAGGACGCTTTCAACTCTATCCGCACAGAATACCGGGATATGCTGAAAAACCAGCTTGCAAAGGGAAACAACGGGCTTGTCAAAGCAAAATATATCACCTTTGCCATTGAAGCCGACAGTCTGGGCGCGGCGAAATCCCGCCTTGCCCGTATCGAAACGGACGTGCTGAACAACTTTAAGCTCTTGGGCGTGTCTGCCCGCCCCATGACAGGCTATGAACGCCTTAAAATGCTGCATGGCATTTTCCACCCGGAGGGCGGGCAGTTTTCCTTTGATTTTTCATGGCTTGCCCCGTCCGGGCTTTCCACAAAGGACTTTATCGCCCCGTCCTCTTTCCGTTTTGGCGAGGGGCGGTATTTCCGCATGGGGCGCAAAATCGGCGCGGTTTCATTCCTTGAAGTCCTTGCCCCGGAATTAAACGACCGTATCTTATCCGACATTCTGGACTTGGAAACGGGCGTTATCGTCAATCTGCATATCCACAGTATCGACCAGACCGAAGCCATAAAGACAATCAAGCGGAAAATCACCGACCTTGACAAAATGAAAATCGAGGAACAGAAAAAAGCGGTACGCAGCGGCTACGACATGGATATAATCCCGTCCGACCTTGCCACGTTCGGCAGCGAAGCGAAGAACCTCTTACAGGACTTGCAGAGCCGGAATGAAAGAATGTTCCTCTTGACGTTCCTTGTGGTGAACATGGCGGACACGAAGCGGAAACTGGAAAATGACGTATTCGCGGCGGCGGGCATTGCACAGAAGAACAACTGCGCCTTAACCCGCCTTGACTACCAACAGGAAGCGGGGCTTATGTCCTCTGTACCGCTTGGGGAGAACCTTATCCCCATTCAAAGAGGACTTACCACGTCAAGCACCGCTATCTTTATCCCCTTTATCACACAGGAGCTTTTCCAGACGGGCGCGGCTTTGTACTACGGCTTAAACGCCCTGTCTAACAACATGATACTCTGCGACCGCAAGCAGCTAAAGAACCCCAACGGCTTAATCTTGGGTACGCCGGGAAGCGGGAAATCCTTTGCCGCCAAACGGGAAATGACAAACGCTTTCCTCATTACAGACGACGACATTATTATCTGCGACCCAGAAGCAGAGTATTTTTCCCTTGTGCAGCGGCTTGACGGGCAAGTGATACGCTTGTCGCCTACGGGCAAGGGCATTGACGGGAAGCCCCAGTATGTGAACCCTATGGATATTAACCTCAATTACAGCGAGGACGACAGCCCCCTTGCGCTGAAATCCGACTTTATCCTTTCCCTCTGCGAGCTTGTAATCGGCGGCAAGGAGGGCTTGCAGCCCGTCGATAAGACCGTCATTGACCGCGCCGTTCGGAACGTGTACCGCCCTTTCCTTGCAGACCCCGACCCGGAGAAAATGCCGATTTTGGGCGACCTGTACGACGAGCTTTTGAAGCAGCCGGAGCCGGAAGCGGCGCGTATCGCGGCGGCGTTGGAGCTTTACGTTTCCGGGAGCCTTAACGTGTTCAACCACCGTACCAACGTGGAACTGAATAACCGCCTTGTCTGCTTTGACATCAAGCAGCTTGGGAAGCAGCTCAAAAAGTTAGGTATGCTCATTGTGCAAGACCAGGTATGGAACCGCGTTACCGTCAACCGGGCAGAGAGGAAATCCACCCGCTACTACATGGACGAATTTCATCTTCTCTTGAAAGAGGAACAGACCGCCGCCTATTCCGTTGAAATCTGGAAGCGTTTCCGTAAATGGGGCGGCATACCCACAGCCATTACACAGAACGTCAAAGATTTGCTTGCTTCCCGCGAAGTGGAGAATATCTTTGAGAACAGCGATTTTGTCCTCATGTTCAATCAAGCGGCGGGCGACCGGGCTATCCTTGCAAAGCAGCTCAACATCTCCCCGCAGCAGATGAAATATGTCACCCACACCGAAGCGGGCGAGGGGCTTATCTTCTACGGGAACGTGGTGCTGCCCTTTGTAGACCGCTTCCCGAAAGACACCGAGCTTTACCGGGTAATGACGACGAAGCCGGAGGAAGTGGGCGAAGCATGAACGGGCTGAAAACTGACACAATCATCAACCGGGACGCGCTCTATGCCTTGCGGGAGCTTCCAGAGGAAAGCGTACACTGTTGCGTCACAAGCCCGCCCTACTATGCGCTTAGAGATTATGGGCTTGATATGCAGATTGGGCGGGAGGACACGCCGGAGCAGTACATTGACAGGCTGACCGAGGTTTTCCGCGAGCTGCGCCGGGTACTGCGTTCTGACGGTACGCTCTGGCTGAATATCGCGGACACTTACTGCGGCACAGGAAATAAAGGCTACCATGCAGACCCGAAGAACCCGAAAGGCAGAAACGGACAGCAGATTGCAAGAAACAACCGCGTTTCCGGCTGCAAACAAAAGGACTTAATCGGTATTCCCTGGCTTTTAGCCTTTGCCCTACGCGCTGACGGGTGGTATTTACGGAGCGACATTATCTGGCAGAAAGAAAACCCCATGCCGGAGAGCGTGAAAGACCGCCCTACCCGCTGCTATGAACATATCTTTCTGCTTACGAAGTCAAAGAAATATTTCTATGACGCAGCCGCCATAGCCGAGCCGTTAGCCCCCACAACGGCGGCGCGGTACCGCACCGGGCGCAGCGCGGGACAGAAATATGCGGACGAAATACCTGGACAGGGGAAAGTACAGGGGCTTAACCGGGCGCGAAGCGGCAGCTACTACGACGAAGCCCTCATGCCGACCATGCGGAACAGGCGGGACGTGTGGCTTATCAATACCGTTCCCTACAAGGGCGGGCATTTCGCCGCGTTCCCGCCAAAACTTGCCGAAACCTGTATCAAGGCGGGCTGTCCGAAAGGCGGCGTTGTGCTTGACCCCTTTTTCGGCAGCGGCACGACGGGGGCAGCCGCAAGGCAGCTTGACAGGCATTATATAGGCATTGAGATAAACGCCGAGTATTGCGCCCTTGCAAGGGCGCGGATTGGAGGGACAGACACATAAAACAATATAAAGCGCGTGAAAAAGTCACGCAGAAAATGACCCGCGAGGGGGCTGTCGAGGTAAACGCCGCCACCGGGAAAAAGAAACGTATCAGCAAGCGGATAAGGGACGCGGACTTTGCAAAGACCGAAGCACCGCAGCCGCCGGAACACGCAGCGCAGACCATACCGGGCGGCGCAGCTCCCGCGCCCACAGCCGCCGCGCCGCCGCTTCCCCATGCGCCGGGGGCAGAACGGGAACAGGACACCGCCGCAGCCGAGCGCGTCTTGGAGCGTATCGACGGGGCGCGTACCAGAAAGGCGAGTAAAAAAGCGGCGAGGAAAGCACAGGCAGAAGCCACAGCAAAAGAAAAATCTTCCCGCTTGCAGTTTACCGACGAGGAACGGGCAACGCCGGAGCTTGAAAGGTATATCCGAAAATCGGACAAAGCAGCCGACCGTCTGGACGCGGCAAAGGCGGCTATCCCCAAAGAAAAGAAACTTGTACGGGAGCGCACCTTTGATGAAGCCACCGGGAAAGGCAAGACCCGCCTACATTTTGAGGAACAGGAAAAGCCCATAGGAAAGAATAAGCCCCACAATAACCCGCTATCCCGCCCCGCACAGGAAGCGGGTATTTTCGTCCACAACAAGATACATTCCGTTGAAAAGGACAATTCCGGCGTTGAGGGGGCGCACAAATCCGAAGAACTGGCAGAGCGCGGCGCAAAGTACGGGGCGCGGAAAGTCAAGGAGGGCTACCACAGCCACAAGCTCAAACCCTACCGGACGGCGGCAAAGGCAGAGAAAGCGGCGTTCAAGGCGAATGTGGATTTCCAGTACCATAAAGCCCTGCATGACAATCCGCAGATTGCGGGCAATCCCCTTTCCCGCTTCATGCAGAAGCAGCAAATCAAGCGGCAGTATGCAAAGTCGGCAAGGAAAGGCGGCGCAAAAACGGCGCAGAAAGCCGCAGAGAACACCCGCAAGGCGGCAAAAAAGACCGCCGAGGAAACAAAAAAGGCAATCGCTTTTGTAGGGCGGCACCCGGCGGGCGTATGTATCGCCATTGCCGCGCTGCTCTTATTCATCATGGTATCGGCGGGGCTTTCCTCTTGCGGCTCCATGTTCTCCGGCTTGATGAACGGCATACTTGGGACTTCCTACACGTCGGAGGACAGCGACCTTGTGGCGACGGAAAATAAAAATGCAGGTCAATGCTCATGTTGAGAATTGACCTGCATTTTTTTGCGCAAAAGGAGAAATATTATGCTTGAAAAATATTGGATAAAATGTCCAATTTGTAACGGAAAGACGAGGGTACGAGGGTTCAAGTATTTTATAATACGGTATTAAGAAATTTTCCTCTTTTCTGCCCTAAATGTAAATTAACGCATATCGTTGATGTTGAAAAACTAGAAATCATAATCAAAAACTCTGAAAAACAAACTTTTTAATTTTGAAAAGGAAGGATATTTAAATGAAACACTTACCTAAAAGTACACCTACGGAAATATTGAATGACCCATACGGATTTACTTACAAAGAAATGTCGGAAGTAATTGGAGAGGATAAAGCAAGAGCCTTATATACGGAATTGTATAAACAGCCATTTCACAAGGCTCTGTTAGACCAAGGTTGACACGATCGGCTGTTCGTCGAACC
>NZ_QRJA01000010.1:17333-77661 GCF_003471405.1 Collinsella sp. AM20-15AC | reverse complement strand
GTTTCTGATGCGGCGCGCTGCGCGCCCCGCACAGGCTAAAGCCTTTAGCAAAAGGCCTCCTGGCGAATGAAAATTCGCCAGGAGGCCCCTTACAAAACGTGGGCTCCTTCGTTCGAATGAACGAAGGAGCCCATACTCTTTTTTTAGGACAGGAGGCCGCGAGTCGGGCCACCAGCCGCCAATCAATCGCACTCGCCAAGCGAGCGGCGCAGCGTGCGCACAGCGCCAAGCAAATTGGCATCGTTGCCGTTCTGTGCTGGCTTGATGCAGGGCCTCGGTATGATGGGAAGAACGTGAGCCTGATCCATCATGCGCTCAAATGCCTCAAACAGCTCGGGACGGGCGCTGATTCCGCCGCCGACCACGATGACCTCAGGGTCGATGACCGACTGCAACCCCATCAGCATGTTGTCGAAAACCAACGCGTATGCATCCAGACCGCGACGAGCGTCCTCATCCCCCTCTTCAATCCAAGAGAAAATCCGATATCCGTCGATATCATCGGTCGGATCAATCCCCTTCGCCGCACACACCTGGTCTCGGAGCGCCCGCCAGCTGGTGACATCACCGTACACCGACCCAAAGGTCACGGGCTTGCGCACATCGTTGCTCACAAAGCACACGGTGCCGGCGAGATTGTGCGCGCCTCGCAAGATGTGACCGTCAACAACGATGGCACCGCCGAGACCCGTACCGATCACCACCATCAACCCCAGGGAGACCCCCTTCAGCGCGCCGACGGCATATTCTCCCAGTGCCGCGCACATCGCATCGTTCTCGATGGTTACGGGAAGCCCTGTGCTCTCGCGCAAGATGCGACCGAGCGGATATCCGTCCAAACAGTGAAGGGCGCCGCCTCCCCCAACCACGCCATCGGAATCGCCTTCGGAAAAGACTCCGGGCATACTTATTCCCACACCCCTCACCCGGGCGCGATGGAGCTCGATCACCGAGCGGAACGTTTCGATAACCTGGTCGGCGGGCGAGGTGCATGTTGGGATACTTCCGTGCTCCTCAATGTGGTAGTCGGCGTTCACCACCGCCCATTTCACCTGAGTGCCGCCCGCATCTATACCGAAATAGCAGTCCATAATCTTATCCCCTGTCCCATAGGGTTAGTCCAGGTCCTCGCCGTTGCTCTCGATGACCTTCTTGTACCAATAGAAGCTGTCCTTGCGGCTGCGCGCGAGCGTGCCCTTGCCCTCGTCGTCGCGGTCGACGTAGACGAAGCCGTAGCGCTTGCGCATCTCGCCCGTGCCGGCGCTGACCAGGTCGATGCAGCCCCACATGGTGTAGCCCATGAGGTCCACGCCGTCGAGTTCCACGGCATCCTCCATGCTCTGGATGTTCTTGCGCAGGTAGTCGATGCGGTAGCCGTCATGGATGGAGCCGTCGGCCTTTACCTCGTCGCTCCAGCCGATACCGTTCTCCACGATCCAAAGCGGCTTGTGATAGCGGTCGTAGAGCTCGTTCAAGGCGATGCGCAGGCAGTACGGATCGGTCGCCCAGCCCCAGGCGTTGGTCTCGAGGTAGGGGTTTTTCACCATGCCGAAAGCGAGATTGCCGGACGCGACCTCGAGCTCCTTCTGGCGCAACGATACCGTCGAGCCTCCGTAGCACGAGAACGACAGGAAATCTGCCGGATAGGTTGCGAGAAGCTCGAGGTCGTTCTCGCCCATTTCCAGCTTGATGCCCGCGCGCTCCATCTCCCTCAAGCGATAGGCGGGATAGTGGCCGCCCACCTGCACGTCGGCATACCACAGCGCGTCACGCTCGCGTTCCATGGCGAGCAGATGATCGGCGGGGTCGGCGGAATAGGAGTAGATGGGGTTGTACGCGAGCATCTGACCCACCATGATCTTAGGGGAGATTTGGCGCGCCGACCGAACCGTAAGGGCAGACGCCACGAACTGGTTGTGCGCCGCCTGGGCCTTCGCATGGGGGCTCCCATCCGTAAGCCCGCCCGCCATGAAGCTCCCCATGCTCATCATGTTGATCTCGTTGAAGGTGAGCCAGTACTTCACCTTGCCCTGATAGTGCTTCATGACGCAGGTGGCGTAGCGCACGAACAGGTCGATGAGCTCGCGGCTCTTCCAACCGCCGTACTTGTTCACGAGCGCGAGCGGGGTCTCGTAGTGCGAGAGCGTCACGAGCGGTTCGATGCCGTACTTAGCGCACTCGTCAAACACGGCGTCGTAGAACGCTAGACCCTCGGTGTTGGGCTCAGCCTCCTCGCCCGTGGGGAAGATGCGCGCCCAGTTCATGGACAGGCGGAAGCACTTGAAGCCCATCTCGCCCATGAGGGCGATGTCCTCGGCGTAGTGGTGGTAGAAGTCGGTGGCCGTGTGGCTGGGATAGTAGTAGCCATCAACCACCGCCACCTCCAGCCCTTCAGGAAGTCCCTCCTCGCAAACCGCATACACGGGAAGCGCGCCGGTTTCCCCTGTCGCGGTATTACGCCACGTTATCTGCCGTGACACCGTATGGCTACCGCTGGTCATGGTGTCCGAGGTGTTCGGTCCTTTGCCGCCCTCTTCCCAGCCGCCCTCATACTGGTTGGCGGCGGTGGCGCCACCCCACAGGAAACCTTCCGGAAATGCCATTGGCTACCTCCTCGATCGTGAAAACATCTTCATGAAACGGGAAGACGGGCTGCATGGCAGTCCCGGCTTCCCGTCAGATAATCAGTTAGGCGCTTGCACCCATGCGTTGATAGACCGTGATGAAGCGCTCGGCAAGGATACGGAAGCCCTCAGCGCTCATGAGCTGATCCTCCGCATGCAGCAAGATGATGCGAAACGGCAGCTCCTCGCCGCTGGCCTCTTGCTGAAGCAGTTTCATGTGAGCGTCGTGGCCTGCGTTGAACACCACGTTGCCCTCGTCGATAAGTTTCCGGGCGGCCTCAAAATCACCATTCTCGGCACAGGTTATCGCTTCGAGGTAGCAGCTGCGCGCGCTCCCCACCTGAGCGACGATAGAGAAGCACGTCATTTCAAACTGATCGATCGCTTCTTGTTTGATCTCTGACATGGCTATGCCCCCAGCAACTTTCGAGCCTGTTTGAGCACGGCCTCGCCGTTCATTGTCCCATACGCTGTCATATCAATCGGCTCCACCGGACAGTTCACTTGATTCTTCACCTTGTTGAGTTCAAAGCGAACCTGCGGTCCCAGCAGGATAACGTCGCTATCCGCATATTCCGCCGCTTGGTTGACAGGGTGCGCCTCGATGGTGCACACGAAACCGTCCTTTTCAGCCGCCTGTTGCATGCGCTGTACCAGCATGCTCGTCGAAGCGCCCGCGGCGCACATAAGTACGATATGTTTCATCCTACGCTCCCAACCTCATGGAAAATGATGGTGTGAATATGAAAATCCCTATGCGGCCGATTCCTCGAGAGCGGCCTGCTCCTCTCGCAACGCCTGGCGATCAGCCATAAGGGTGAAGGGGGTATACATGAGCACCGACACCGCCAAAACCGCAACCGAAATCACCAGGCACCCGATGCCGCCCTGCATGAATGCGATGACCGGCTGGGGAAGCACCCAGGGAAGCTGAATCGTGGGATTGAACGCAGCCCCAAGACCGAGGGCGTAAAGCGCCTGGACCACGATGGCGCAGACCGGGATGTTCAGCACGAACGGGATGAAGTACGTGGGATTCAGCACGACCGGCAGACCGAACATGAGCGGCTCGGAGATATTGAAAAGCGACGGAACAAGCGCGATGCCGCGAATCGCCTTGAAGCGCTCGGACTTGGTGAAGAGCAGCGAGATGCTGATGCCCAGGGCGTTAGCCTGGCCACCGATGGCGGTGCCGAGCGCGACGACGGCCCAAGCGCCATAGGGCAGTGCCTCGCCCGCGATGATGGCCTCGGTGTTAGCAGCGCTGCAAGCCATGATTACCGGAGCGTAGAAGTTGAGCATCACGTTGGGGTGGACACCGAAGAACCAGAAGATCGACTGCAGCGAGCACACGATGATATAGGCCAAAGGAGAGGCACCGACCATCGTGACCGGCGTGCCGATCAAGGTGTTGATCATATCGAACAGGTTGCCCCACGGGGTGAAAGAAAGACCCCACTTGGCGAACCACACCGCAGTGAATAGCACGATGGCGGCAAACATCGGCGACAGCGAGTCTGCAACCATGGGCGGAACCATATCGGGGAGCTTGATTTCAAGCTTGCTCATCAAAATGGCTGTCACCTTCGGCACGATCAGGCCAAGCAGAATGGCGACGAAGATGCCGTTCGATCCCATGTACGACGTGTTGATGAAACTCGCCATGGGAATATCCTCGAACGATTGCTGCGGCATGAATGCCAAAAACACCGCGCCGCTCACGATGCCACCGGTATAACCGCTAAGGCCGCATACCTTACCCCACCTCAAACCGATGAAGAAGGAGATGTATATACCCATCATGTTCATGGTAACGGTGAGGATGGAGTTGCCGGTCGCCATGAGACCGCTCGAACCCACCCAATCGGAGAACCCCGGAATGGGGAAGTTGATGAGAATCGCGATAACCGAGACGCCAAGGGTCATGGGCAGCGTGCACATCATGCCGCCCATGAGGGCGTCGAGCATCTTGCTGTCAGCAACCTTGCTTGCCACAGGTGCGATTGTCTTATCCATTATGTTTTGGATCTTGTCGAATACCGCCATGTTTCAGCTCCAATCTTTGCAGTGAACTCTATCGATGCCCGTGTGCGGCATCTTCCCCTCTAGATAGCGCATCCACCTCTCTTCAAAATCACAACGACGTGCTTCAGGCAGTACGCCATTCAGCGTGAATTGGCGAGATTGCCCCAGCGGACGCTTACGTCAGGTCCGCGTACGTCACGAGCCCCACGTCCTGCTCTGCAAGCCATGCGGCGACATCAGGGTCGACAAGCATCGCGGCTTCCCGGATGCGGGCCTCGAGCATGGTCGAGTTATCTCGCAAGTACGCGTCGATATAACCTGGGTGAAACACCATGAGACGGCATATCCCTTCCGGTGTCGTTTCAAGCGCCTCTCGAAGCGCCGCAAAGGGATCCGCTTCATATGACGAGAAATCCTTGGGAACATAGGAAAGCACCGGCGTCGAGCGAAAGGTGACTGGCTCGCCCGGAACACCCATCGCGAAATAGGGCAGGCCGTGACGCTCGGCAACGATCTCAAGGCCGCGGAAGAACATGGGGCTTGCGACCGCATGTCCCTCGAAGTAATCGGGCTCACGCCCGACGAGCTCAAGGAATCGCCGATACTGCGCCTCGATTTCGATAATGACCTCGTCAAGCACCACGAAGTCCTCCCCAGCCCGCGCGGCGGCGCGATATGCTGAGCTCCGCTTGAAATTGCCATCATCGTCAACGATGCTCGAGATGAGCGAGGAATCGCTGAGGGGCCTACCCGTGCAGATATTGGTGTGCTGACCCAAGCAGAGATCCTTGATTTGCAGGCGCGCCAAACCGCTTTCTGCAAGCGGCATGTTGGTCATGACGCCCACCGAGCGAATGAGCCCCGCTTGGACCGCGGCCGCTATCCCGCAATTAACACCGTCGCTGTAACCTAAATCGTCGGCGCGCAGCAATAACCGCTTCATCCGATCCTCCTCAACCGATATCTCGTCGAGCGGCAAAGCAACGAAGCGATGCCCTGTGTAGAGCCGATGCCGTGTTCCGGCGGGGCGGCAAGCTTCGTCGTCTCTTCTTGCATTAAGTATGACGCCGGCTATATCCAAAATCGGTTACATGCTGTGCCACAAGGTTGCGAGATGGCTACGCGAGTTTCATAACGTGAAACTCCGCAGGAATACCGGCATGTTTGAGCTATAGTTTGGTCAAATGAGGCCCTCTTATTCGGGCCACTGAGCATAAAGGGGACAGCCATCATGGAAAAATCCATCTCGATGGGATCGGTTGCCGAACGGTTGCTTGACTACATCGACACCGCAATGCAGCACGACACCAACTACGAGATAGCGACCACGCTGGTGAAAAACTACAGCAAGCTGAGCGAGCTCTCGATTGGAGAAATCGCCGACATGTGCTTCGTCTCGAAGGCTTCAGTGTCGCGATTCTGCCGGTTTATGGGTTTCGCTGATTTCAAGGACCTGCGCAACCAGCTTGAACATGACATCCTCAAAACCGGGTTGTTTCCACATGCCTTTGTAGAACAGCTGTCAAACGACACGGAAGGCGCTCTGGCATCCTACCGGGAGGCGATCCTGCTCAATATCGAAACGACCATCTCGGCGGCAAACATCGCGAAACTGCCCGCCATTGTCGATGATTTGCACGACAGCGGGCATGTCGCGTTCTTCTCCCACCACTTCCTCTGGGACGTGGGCCGCTACTTCCAAAGCAGGCTCACCATCATGAACCGCCTCATCGAGCTTTACCTCGATTATTCATCGCAGCTCGCCTGCGCGCAATCGCTCACCAAATCCAGCCTCGCCATCATTTGCAGCATAGGGGGAACATACCCCATTCGTTATCCAGAAATCGTCAACGCACTCGCCGCCTCCGGCTGTCGTCTTCTCGCCATCACACAAAACACCTCAAGCGCCTACTGGAACCATGCCTCCTGCATACTGAGCTGCGGAGTGACCAACAACATCGACACGGGCAAGTTCGGTGCGCTTGCCGCCATCGACTTGATAGTCATGGAATACCTGAGGCGTTATGGAGCCGATTCCGGTACTGGCGAGTAATCTCGTCGGACCACCGACGCTCAGCAGGGCAAGCCGTTTTCTCTAATCACGTCCTGATACCAGAAGAAGCTGTCCTTCCTGAAACGAGCGCATTGCTTCGCATCGGTTTCCGTGCGATCGACATACAGAAGGCCGTAGCGCTTAGTGAACCCCTGATGACTTGAGCATAGATCCATGAGGCTCCAAACGCAGTAGCCGAAGACGGGATAGCCTTCGCGAATGAGCTCCTCGACCTCGCCCAAATGTCGTGAAAGGTATTCGATGCGCACGGCATCATGCACCCTGTTCTCCTCGTCAAGTGACTCGGAAAGAGCCATGCCGTTCTCCGTGACGATCATCGGAAGCTGGTAGCGATCGTAGAGCTTGCGCATGCCCACGCGAAGCCCAAGGGGGTCGATGCCGTTCGACATCCACTCGGTCGGCGCGATCGCAGGGTTATCGCAGAGTTCGAAATCCCCGCCCGACCACGGAGGGAACCGGTCGAAGCGGATGGGCTCCGTGCGCTCATGCGCACAATTGCTGAAATAGTAGTTCACCCCAAGAAAATCGGGCCTCGTCGCGACCAGGATGTCGTGGTCCCCGCACTCAACAACAGGGTAGAAACCTTCGCGCTCCAGGTAATAGCGCGCATAAGGCGAGATGTCGCCGCGCACACTCAGGTCGAGCAGGTAGTTCTGCATCATCTCCTCGGCGTTCATGGCCGCAAGCACATCCGCCGAAGCGCTCGTCCGCGGGTTGACCACCTGCATGGCGACAACGGGGCCGATCTGCGCATCGGGGTCGATCTGTCGCAGGCACGCGATGGCGCGATGCTCGGCAAGAGCGACATGATAGCTCATCTGGTAGGCGTTCTTCTGCCGTTGGCGCGGATCGGTTTCGGTGTCACCCGTGTTGCTGGGCGCGGAGGTCGCAATTAGCTGTTCATTCACGGTAACCCAGCGCTTGACGCGCCCCTTGAAGTGCGTGAAGCAGATTTCGGCATAGCGCACATAGAAGTCGATCATCTTACGGCTCTTCCAGCCGCCGAAGGTCTCGACCAACGCACTCGGACATTCGAAGTGATACAGGGTGACCAAGGGCTCGATCCCTCGCTCCAGCAGGTAGTCAATCAGCTGGTCATAAAACGCCAAGCCCTCAGGATTGGGATCCCCCGAGGCATCGGGCATGATGCGGCTCCAAGCGAAACCCATCCGGTAGACCTTGATGCCGAGCTCGGCCATGAGGTCGACATCCTCACGCCAGTGATGATAGTGGTCCGAGGCGATCTTGTTATCGGCGATGCCGGGACGCCCCGGGCCGCGATCGGTGGTTGCCGGACCTTTGCCTCCTTCATCATACCCACCCTCAACCTGAAAAGCGCTGGTGGAAGCACCCCAGAGGAAACCTTCGGGAAACCGGTGCTGAGTCATGAGTTCAACCTCTCGTCACGGATGTCACTTCTTGCAACTCCCGTTATAACGGATGTACGAACCAAAGCCTGTTACTCATTCCCGGGCAATGTTTCACGATTTGAAAACGGCCGTGCCATCATGCACCGCAAACTCTAAAGAACATGCCGTCGCGAAGGCCAAGCCTCATGCCCGCCACCGTCACGTGCCGGCGCCGCACACCGCCAAGCCGCTACTCCCCGTCGCGGAAGGTCAGGAGGTCGCGGTAGTCCGTGTCGCGCGTGCTGCCCGTCTTCGAGAACGGGTTCACCGAAGCAGGACACCTCATCCTCAAGATCTACCTCCTCGACGAAACCAAGGTCGATTTAGGAGACGCAACGTTACTACAGCGCAGGGAAAACGGCCCGCCGAATAAAATCGGATCGATCCCCCGTCTTTCGGTCGATTGCCACCACCATGGATGCCGGAAAGCGCACGGTAACTGCAACAAGCGGCTCATCAGCAACAACGCCAGGCCTGACATGGATGCGCTCAAGACGACCCGTCCAAGTCTCTTGCTCAAACTCTACGCTCTCGCGCTCGATATCTTCGTCTGTCAGGACCGATCCATCAGCTAGTTTGTACTCAGTCATTATCTAGAACCTCCCTCTCAGACAAACCATGCTTGAGAGCATTGCGGTGGACAATTGCCATGGAAGTATCCTCTCCTCCAGGCAGAGTTTGTCATACTCATTGCATGACAAACTCTGCCTTGATACGTTCCCCACCCCATGCTCATCGGCAAAGCTCAAGGCCATAAGCGAAATAAGCTTCTAACACCGAACAATTCCTACCGCTACCCATCAGACCTCTCCAGCAACATCCGTAAGTCATCGATGGGCGGCAGAGCATCGAGCAACTCTCGTGGCATATCCTTCGACGTCTTATAGGTGGCCACACCCATGGGTTTTGTGAAGTCTTGGATCACATAGTCAACAAATCCCTTGTCCATGTCTTTGCAAAGCACAAGGCCTATGGAGGGATTCTCGTGCTCGCGACGCTCAAAGTCGTCCAGGATGCGTAGATAGCCAGAGAGCTGGCCGAGATAGGCCGGCTTGAAGGGGCCGCTCTTGAGCTCGACTGCAACTAAACAGTTGAGGTCGCGGTTGAAGAACAGGAGGTCGATGTACTGATCGATGCCAAAGGCGTCGAGATGGTACTGGTTTCCCACAAACGCGAAGGCTCGACCGAACGTCATGATGAACTGCTTGATATTCTGCACGATGCCTTGCTCTAACACGCGCTCGTCGACATCCTCCGCATCGCGCACCCCGAGTTCCTCAACATTGATAAAGTCGAGCAGATACTCGTCCTTGAACGTGGCGATAGCGCGCAGCGCCTGCTGACCCTTTGGCAGCGTTGAGAGGAAGTTGTTGGAGACCTCTCCTTGATGATGAAAGTCGTCCGCCTTCAGCGAGCGTTTGAGCGCCTCCACACTTAAGTGCTCAAATGCGCACTTGTGAATGTAGAAGAGCCGCTCGTCAAGGGTCTTAGCACCTGCAAGGATATACCGATGATGGGTAAACCCAATCGCTAAAAAATCATCGAGAGAACATGTGTTTGAATTCGGCACTTGCAAGTGACGAATTTGCAGAAGGCCACCGTCTGAAGATTCGTCACTCACGAGTGACGAATCGAGAAACGCCTGTTCATCGCCCGGAGCAGACCAAGCTTCAAAGAAGATTCGCATATATTTGAGACTTGTTGTGGAGAAGCCCCTGAGTCCTGGCAGCTCCTTCCGCAATTGTTCGCTGATGGTTTTGAGCGCGTTGGTTCCCCACGTGCCATTGCGCGTGTTGGCGGAGACGTAGCCTCCCACGGCGAAATAGAGCTGCAGCTGCTGAGCGTTGGCGCTCTTCGCCGCAGCATACTGCGCACGCAATATCGCCGTCTTGATGGTCTGAACTTCCTCACGATAGCCCGTAATCTCTGACATCATGGCGTCCTCCTCTTCTTACGAACTTGTGTTCCATGACGCGTTCTATGCTATCAACGCGTGCGGACACAAAATTGCGCGTACCATAGAGGCGTTTTCTGCTTCGCCTCGTTTGGAAGATGTATGTCCAAACCCTCATCCGCACTCGCCGCCAGCTCTTGCGATGTTTACGCCGACTCCGCGCGCCACCCTCTCACGCGCACATGGTGCGTAGCTGCGCTCGCCCTCATCTGCTGCGCGCTCTGGGGCAGTGCGATCCCCTGCATCAAGATCGGCTACGAGCTTCTCGGCATCCAAAACGGCGACGTACCATCGGAGTTTCTCTTCGCTGGCGTGCGCTTTATGCTTGCCGGCGCTATCGCACTTGCCGCTGCAGTCATAACAAGACGTCGCTTGCCTCGCGTCTCACGCACGGGATGGCCACTCGTTATCAGACTCTCGCTTGCCCAAACTATCGTGCAGTACGCCTTCTTTTATATCGGCGTTTCAAACGCTTCGGGTGTGCGCGGCTCAATCGTCAACGCTATGAACACGTTTCTCTGCGTGTTGATGGCAGCGCTCGTGTTCCGGCAAGAACGGCTCACTGCGCGCAAAGTCCTCGGCTGCGCTATAGGTTTTGCCGGAGTCGTTATCGTCAACCTCACCGGTGGCGATAGCGGCGGCGCCGTCACGCTCACAGGCGAGGGCTTCATCCTTATTGCCGCTGTCTCCTACGCTGTCTCGTCTGCCCTCATCCACACCTACTCCCAGCGCGAGGACCCCGTGGCGCTCAGCGGCTACCAGTTTATCAGCCCTAGTCATCGCGCAAAGCCCCTTCGGCAGCACACGGTGCAGCCAAGTCACCGCAGGCCGGGGCGGGAGGCGGTCCTTTCTCTCGGAAAACTTCGCGAAGCCCAGTTTCCGAGAGAAAGTGTCCGGCTGCCGCCCCGGCCGACCAGGTCACATTACACCGTGTGCTGCGGCAGGTCCTGCAGGGCGATGACGTCCATGCCCATGTCGTTGGCGCTGCCGTGACCCTGCTGGTCCTCACGCACCGCCTCGATGGCACTCACGTACGTGTTGGCCGCAGACATCGCGGTCACGCAGGTCACACCGCGTCGCACTGCCTCGGTGCGCAGCAGATAGCCGTCGCCGCGCGAGCCCGGGCCGTATGGCGTATTGATGATCACCGCGATCTTGCCATCGGCGATGAGGTCGCCGATGTTGGGGCGCTCGCCGTCGTGCGGGCCGCTAATCTTCTCCACGACCTCGCACGTCACGTTGCCTCCACGCAGCACGCGCGCCGTACCCTCGGTGGAGCAGATGTCAAAGCCCAGGTAGCGCAGGATACGGGCGACCGAAAGGATGTGGCGCTTGTCGCGGTCGCACACGCTGATGAACACCTTGCCGACGCTCGGGTCGGGCAGCTTGTAGTCAATCGCCAGCTGCGTCTTGGCGTATGCCTCGGGATAGCTCTTGGCGATACCCATGACCTCGCCCGTCGACTTCATCTCGGGCCCCAGGATGACGTCGGCGCCCGGGAAACGACCCCAGGGCATGACGGCTTCCTTCATGCAGAACCAGTCCAGCTGACGTTCGTCGCTCGGCAGGCCCAAGCTCGCGATGGAATCGCCTGCCATGATGCGCGCCGCGCATTTGGCCAGCGGCACACCGGTGGCCTTGGAGATAAACGGCACGGTACGGCTGGCGCGCGGGTTGGCCTCGATCACGTAGACGGTCTCGCCCTTGATGGCATATTGCACGTTGACCAGACCGCGGACTCCCAGCGCCATCGCGATGCGGCGCGTGGTCTCGCGGAGCTTCGCCTGCAGGCTCTCGCTAAAGCTGAACGGCGGGATGCAGGTCGCGGAGTCGCCGGAGTGAATACCGGCTTCCTCGATATGCTCCAGGATGCCGCCGATGTATACCTCTTCGCCATCGCACAGGGCGTCGACATCGGACTCGATTGCGCCCTCCAGGAAGCGGTCCAGATACACCGGGTAGTCGGGGCTGATGCGCGCAGCCTCTGCCATGTAATCGCGCAGATGCTCGGCATCGTAGGCGATCATCATGCCGCGGCCGCCCAGCACGTAGCTCGGACGCACCAGCAGCGGGTAGCCGATGTGCGCGGCCACGGCCTCGGCCTCCTCAAACGAGGTGGCCTGACCCGCCGGCGGGTACATAATGCCCAGCTTGTCGAGCAGGGCGGCAAAGCGCTCGCGGTCCTCGGCAAAATCGATGGCGTCGGGCTTTGTGCCCATAATGTTCACGCCGCTCTCCTCGAGCATGCGCGCCAGCTTAAGCGGGGTCTGGCCGCCGAGCGTCACCACGACGCCGTCGGGGCGCTCGACATCGATAACGTCCATGACGTCCTCGTAGGTGAGCGGCTCAAAGTACAGACGGTCGGACGTGTCATAGTCGGTCGAGACGGTCTCGGGATTGCAGTTGACCATGATGGTCTCGAAGCCGCGAGCCGCCAGCGCGTAGCTCGCGTGCACGCAGCAGTAATCGAACTCGATACCCTGGCCAATGCGGTTGGGGCCGGCGCCCAGGATCATCGCCTTGGGCTTGTCCGCCGGCGTGGTCTCGTCGGGAGCCACGCACTTCTTGGCATCCGGGCTCGTGCGGTAGATGTTCTCGTACGTCTTGTAGTGGTACTCCGTGGCGCTCGAGAACTCGGCCGCGCAGGTATCGACCGTCTTCATGCTGGGAACCACGCCCAGACCCTTGCGATAGGCGCGCACAAAGCGCTCGTCCGAGCCGGTCAGCGCGGCAATCTCGGCGTCGCTCGTGCCGTACTGCTTGAGCAGGCGCATCGCGTCGGCGTCGATATCCTCCACACGCAGGCCGCGGATGCTCTCCTGGACCTGCACCATGTCGTTGATACGGTTGAGGTACCACGGATCGATGCCGCAGATGGCATGGATGCGGGCGATGTCCCAGCCACGGCGCAGGGCCTCGACCACAAAGAAGATGCGGTGCTCGGTCGGGGTTGCCACGGCCCGAGCGAGCTCGTCGTCGCTCAGCTTGTCGGCACCCTCCTTGCCGCCGGCGCAAATGCCCTGGTGTCCGTCCTCCAGCGAGCGCATGGCCTTGCCGAAGGCCTCCTCAAAGGTGCGGCCGATCGCCATGATCTCGCCCACGGCCTTCATACGCGTGGTGAGCGTGGGGTCGGTACCCTTAAACTTCTCGAAGGCAAAGCGCGGCACCTTGACCACACAGTAGTCGATCGTGGGCTCAAAGCAGGCGGGCGTTGCCTTGGTAATGTCGTTGACGATCTCGTCGAGCGTGTAGCCCACGGCCAGGCGAGCGGCGGCCTTGGCGATGGGGAAGCCCGTGGCCTTGGAGGCCAGTGCGGACGAACGGCTCACGCGCGGGTTCATCTCGATGACGATCAGACGGCCGGTCTGGGGGTTCACGGCAAACTGCACGTTGGAGCCGCCGGTCTCGACGCCGATCTTTTCCAAGATGGCGAGCGAGGCGACACGCATGCGCTGATACTCAAGGTCGGAGAGGGTCTGCGCCGGTGCCACCGTGATGGAGTCGCCGGTATGCACGCCCATGGGATCGAGGTTCTCGATGGAGCACACGATGATGCCGTTGCCGGCGTGGTCGCGCATGACCTCCATCTCGTACTCTTTCCAGCCCTCGATGGACTCCTCGACCAGCACCTCGTGGGCAGGCGAAAGCTCGAGGCCCTGGCTCACGATGGAGACGAGCTCCTCATGGGTATGCGCGATGCCGCCGCCGGCACCGCCGAGGGTAAAGCTCGGACGCAGCACGCAGGGATAGCCCACGCGCTCGGCGATGGCCTCGGCGTCAGCCACGCTATAGGCGTAGCCCGAGCGCGCGACCTCCAGGCCGATCTCGGCCATGGCCTCGTTAAAGAGCTTGCGGTCCTCGCCGCGCTCGATGGCGGCCAGGTCGCAACCGATCATCTCGACGCCGTACTTGTCGAGCGTGCCGTCCTTTGCCAGCTCGACGGCGGCGTTCAGACCGGTCTGGCCGCCCAGCGTGGGCAGCAGCGCGTCCGGGTGCTCTTTCTTGATCACGCGCTCGATAAACTCGGCGGTGATAGGCTCAACATAGGTGCGGTCAGCCAAGCCCGGGTCGGTCATGATGGTCGCCGGATTGGAGTTGACCAGGATGACCTCAAAGCCATCCTCCTTGAGCACCTTGCAGGCCTGGGCGCCGGAGTAGTCGAACTCGCAGGCCTGACCGATAACGATGGGGCCCGAACCAATAACGAGGATGCGCTTGATGTCAGTACGTTTAGGCATGTTAGTTCTCCTCGGTCGCAGCGTTCTCGGACTCGGCGAAATTCCAGCCGGCGAGGCGGTCCTTCGCGGTGTCGATGTCCAGGTAGTTCTCCTCGCCGTCCATGAGTCGCGTAAAGGCGGTAAAGAGATAGTGGGCATCGGTGGGGCCGGGCGAAGCCTCGGGGTGGTATTGGACCGAGAAGCACGGGGCGTCGAGCAGCTGGATGCCCTCGGCGGTGCCGTCGTTGAGGTTCACATGTGTCAGGCGAATGCGGCCAAAGCGCTCGTTCATCACGACCGGCGCGATACCGCGGCGCACCCAGGCGCGCAGGTCGCCATCGGCCGCATGCTCGGTTTCGCCGCCGGAAAGCTCCGGAATCAGTTTGCCCAGACTGGGGAACAGCAGGCCAAAGCCGTGGTTTTGCGCGGTGATCTCCACGCGACGGCTCACCAGATTCATAACCGGCTGGTTACCGCCACGGTGACCGAATTTAAGCTTTTCCATTTGGGCGCCGCAGGCCAAGCTGATCATCTGGTGACCTAGGCAAATACCAAAGACCGGCACCTTGCCGATCAGCTGCTGCACCTGCTCGTAGGTCTCCACCACGGCGTCGGGGTCGCCGGGGCCGTTGGACAAAAAGACGCCATCGGGATTCATCTCGAGCACCTGCTGGGCGGGAGTATCCCACGGCACGACGGTAAGGTCGCAGCCGGCGCGGACCAGCCCCTCCAGAATGCCGCGCTTCACACCGCAGTCGTAGGCGACCACTTTGTGACGGGCAGGAGCGGCAACCGCAAGCGCAAAGTCATGCGTGGCAGGCAGGTCGGCGGCCACAAACTCGTAAGGCGCGGGGCAACTTACGGTCTTGACCAGGTTCTCGCCTACCAGCGTGGGCGCTGCGGCCAGACGCTCGGCAAGCTCGTCGACGTCGAAGATCTCGGTCGAGATAATGCCCATTTTGGAACCATTGTCGCGCAGATGGCGCACCAGAGCGCGGGTGTCGACACCCTCGATAGCGACGATGCCGTGAGCGCGCAGGTACTCCGGCACGCTGACGGCCGAGCGCCAGTTAGAAGGCGTGGCGCACATGTCGCGAACGATCATGCCGCGCATGGCCGGAGCGCTCGCAGGGCGCACGGCGTCGCCGGGGAAGGCCGACTGGACATCGGTCTCGTCGATACCGTAATTGCCGATCTGCGGATAGGTCATGGTTACAATTTGGCCGGCATAACTCGGGTCGGTCATGACCTCAAAGTAGCCCTCGAGCGAGGTGTTGAAGCAGACTTCGCCGGTCGCGGTGCCCTCGGCGCCGCATGCACGTCCATAAAAAATGGTCCCATCCTCAAGATACAGGATACAGGGACCGCAGGTGCCCTTGCTGGTTTTGGCCAGCATACGCTGGCAAAGCTCGCTGGGCGCGAAGGTGCGGGCGGCAGCGCCCGCGGTATGGTTGTTCGCCATAATTCTCCTTCCCGGTCTCACAGGACCGGCTTAAAGGTGTGTAGTTAGGCCTCGCGGTATTGTAACCGCAAGCATGCCTCATGGCGTTAATTTCATCGAAATGTTTACGAAATGATAATTATGACTTTCTATGCATAATGATTATTTAATCCCCGTCCCAGAAAAATTATCCCGCGTGGGCTTGTGGCTCACGCGGGATAATGGCCTCTTACTTTTGCTTGTCCTGTTCCAGCAGATCGGACGGTGAGCGATCGGGCTTGCCGCCGCGGAAAATCTCGCGGCCATGCAGACGATGCTCCAGGTCACGTTCGGCCTTTTCCTCGTCAATCTTGGTCTGGCTCACCACCGGGTCCTCGATCAGCGACGAAACCGAGTTCACCTGTTTTTGAATGCGCTCGGCAATGGTGTCGTCCATGCTTACGATGCGCATCTTCCAGTCGATACTCGTGGCGTTGGATGAGCTCTTGGTCCACACAAACGTCAAAATGGCGCTCTGATGACCCCGCGCGGGAAACATGCCAAAGAAGGAATCGTGCTGAATGTTGCTATCCTCGTCGATATAGGCGTGAACGTTATACACCACGCGGTCGATCTTATCGTTGAGCAGCGCGTTGGTCGCAAGCGCAGCGGCCTGAATCTGCCCGTTGGACAGCAGCTCGAGCTCGTTGGCAGACGATGTGTCCAACACCGTCACCTCGACCGTGCCCGTACGCTCATCAGCTTCATCGACGGTAAAGTCGAGCGGGAACTGCGTAAAGCCGTTGCCCCACTCAAGGCCGCCCTTCAGCGCCGTCGAAACGGTATCCACCGAAACGCTCTCGGACAGGTTGGCGGTATTCAGACGGCGCATCACGCCGTAGCCGATCTGCATGCCCACGATCAGCACCAGAATACCGATGACCACGGCCATCGCGGTCTTCGTAATGGTATGGCTCACCTGCGAGCCCGAAGGATCGTCCTCGGACAGCGGGTCGATATGTTTTGCCTGGCTCGCGCGGTCCTCGCTGCGCAGCTGCGCTAGCGCCGCTTTGTCACCGCGCTTGGCCGCAGCCTCCTTCTCACGCATGCGCTCGGTTCGCTTTTTGGCAAGCGTGGGATCCAAGACACCGGATGCATCGATTTCGGAGAATAACTCCGTCACTTCTTCCGGAGTCAAAGGGTTCTTGTCAGCCATAAACTTCCTGTCATATCAATCAGTCGAGCTCGTGCGCACGCGCACCTTCGAACTGCATTCGATAGTAACGGGCATAGGTGCCGCCACGGGCGAGAAGCTCCTCGTGCGTGCCACGCTCCACAACGCGACCATGCTCAACGGTCGCAATCTCATCGGCATGCTTAATAGTCGAAAGACGATGGGCAATGATAATCGTGGTGCGGCCGCGTGCCAGCTCTTCGAGTGACTCCTGCACCGCCTCCTCGCTCTCGTTATCCAAAGCACTCGTCGCCTCGTCCAAAATCAGGATCTTGGGGTTCTTGAGAAACACGCGCGCAATGGCAACGCGCTGCTTCTGTCCACCCGAAAGACGGCTGCCGCGCTCGCCCACCACGGTGTCGTAGCCCTGAGGAAGCGATTCGATAAAGGTATCGATATTGGCGCGGCGGGCAGCCTCGGCAATTTCTTCCGCCGTAGCGCCCGGCTTGCCGTAGGCGATGTTCTCGCCGATTGTTCCGTCAAACAGGTAGACATCCTGCTGCACCAGGCCGATGGCGCGGCGCAGGCTCTGCTGCGTCACATCGCGCACGTCCTGACCGTCGATGCTAATGGATCCGGCAGCCACGTCATAAAAGCGCGGCAGCAGCGAACAGGTCGTGGACTTGCCACCACCCGAAGGGCCAACCAAAGCGATGGTCTGCCCGGGCTTGATGGACAGATTCATATGGTCGATAACGGGACGCTCTTCGGCATCACCCTCGCCCAGCTCAACATCCTCGTAGTTAAAGCACACGTCGTGATAATCCACGGCGCCGGCAGTCACCTGCAGATCCGTAGCGCCCGGCTTGTCCTGGATATCCGGCGCGGTCGAGAGCACCTCGTCCATACGCTTAAAGCCGGCGATGGCCTTCTGATACGTTTCGGCCGAATTGACGAGTGTCTCGAGCGGCGTGCAGAACAGCGAAATATAGAGTGCAAAGGTCGCCATATCGACCGCCTGCAGCTGTCCCTGGGCGACCAGCCAGCCGCCCAGCAGTACCACGATCACATAGAGCACACCCGAGAGCAGGCCATACGTCGCAGTATAGACGCCCATGGCGTGATACATGTTCTCCTTGGACGAAAGATAGCGATTGTTGGAGGCGCGGAACTTAGAGCGCTCGGTCTCCTCATTGGCAAAGCTCTTGACCACGCGCATGCCAGCCAGCGAATCCTGCAGCTGTGCATTGATGCCGCTGATCTTTTTGCGATTGTCGCTAAAGACCTCGCGCATGCGCATGTTCTGCCAAAACATGATGACCGAAAACGCTGCTGTCACCGCAGCCATGGCAAGCGCCAGCACCGGGGCGATGGTAAAGAGGATCACAAACGAGCCGATAATCTCGATGCCGCAGATGATGATCCACTCGGGCACGTGGTGCGCCGCCTCGCAGATATCGAACAGGTCGTTGACCACGCGGCTCATCATGTCGCCCGAGCTGTTACGGTCGAAGTACGCAAAGCTAAAGCGCTCATACTGGTCGAACAGGTCCTCGCGCATCTTGGACTCCATGCGCGCACCCATCACGTGACCCCAATAGCTCACAAAATAGCGGCAGGCGCAGCGGATGACATACATCAGCACCAAACCTACCGCGATCATACCGAGCGCCTGCATAATGGCAGCATGACCCTGGGTAAACAGCCCACCGGTCAAATTGCGCAGAATAATAGGAAACGCAAGGTCAATGGCGGCAAGCACCAGAGCACAAACAGTATCAGCAACAAAAAGCCCCATCTGGGGCCTGTAGTAAGAAAGAAACCTCTTCAGCATAATCACCTTACGCGGTTTTACCAAACCGCGTTTCGTCTCGACGCTGCAAGTGCTCCATTTGGACAATCTGGCCTTCAATCGTCGGTCGCGTATATCCATACGCTTCCCTCCTCTTTTGGGCCACCTTGTCTCAAATGGAGCACTTTCGCTGACTTACACAAACCTGCGGGATCATCCCCGCTCGTTAAAGCTCCGCACCCCCAAGGCGATGCGCGATGCTATCGCAGGCCAAGGCGCCCACGACGGTCTTGGCGTCTTCGATCTTGCCGTCGAGCACGGCGTCGATCAGCTCGTGCAGCGGCACCAGGTCCACGTTGACAAACTCGTCATCGTCGGGGTTGGGCGCATCAAACTCGAGCTTGGTAGCCAAGTAGATGTGGATGATCTCATCGCAAAAACCGCAGGACGTGACAATCGACGTCAAAAAGCGAATGCGACCGGCCCTAAAGCCCGTCTCCTCGTGTAGCTCGCGCTTAGCGCAATCGAGTGGGTCCTCGCCCGGGTCGAGCTTGCCGGCGGGAATCTCGACCGTCACGCGGTCGATGGCGGTGCGGTACTGACGCACCAGTACGATCTTGCCGCTCTCGGTCAGCGCCACAACGGCCGCCGCACCCGGATGGCGAACGATATCGCGGGCGCTGCGGCGACCGTTAGGCAGCTCAACCTCAAGACGGTGGACGTCGAGGATCTTGCCCTTCCAGGCGCACTCCTCCGAAAGAATCTTCTCGTGCAGCTCGGCATCGTGCGGGTCATCGTCGCCCAGCACCAGCGCCGGCTCGTCAGCGACCTCGCCACCAGGTTCGCCCTCGGCGTGCCCATACACGCGGCTGTCCTCCTCGACGATCTGCGCATCCACGAGCTCTTCGTTCTTTTCGTCCATCCGTCTCATTCCTCTCGGACTTTAGGCATCCCAGGCGTCGCGGCCGCGCAGCGCGCGCAGGCCAATATCGTGACGCAGGGTCTTACCCTCAAAATCAATCTTCTCGCAGGCCTCGTAGGCAAGGTTGCGAGCGTTCTCGAACGTGTCGCCCAGAGCGGTCACGGCAAGCACGCGACCACCATTGGTCAAGAGCTGGCCGTTCACCACAGCAGTGCCCGCGTGGTACACGGTCACGTTCTCCATGGCCTCGGCATCGGTGATACCGGCGATGACCTTGCCCCTCTCGTAGCTGCCGGGATAGCCCGCACTCGTCAGGACAACGGCCACGGCCCACTCGTCGCGCCAGTCGAGCTCAATCTGATCGAGCTCACAGTTGGCGCAGGCCAGCATGACCTCAACCAGGTCGTTCTTAAGGCGCGGCAGCACGACCTGCGTCTCGGGGTCGCCAAAGCGGGCATTGAACTCCAGCACCTTGGGGCCGGCGGGCGTGAGCATAAAGCCGCCGTACAGGCAGCCGCGGTAGTCGATGCCCTCGGCAGCAAGCTCGGCAACGGTCTGCTCCATGACCTTCACCATGGTGGCGTGCTCCTCGTCGGTCACGATGGGCACCGGGCTGTAGACACCCATGCCGCCGGTGTTGGGGCCCTTGTCGCCCTCGAGCGCGCGCTTGTGGTCCTGCGAGGTGGCCATGGGGCGCACGGTCTTGCCGTCGGTAAAGGCCAAAAGCGAGCACTCGGGGCCGGTCAGCATCTCCTCGATAACCACGGTGTTGCCGGCATCGCCAAAGGTGCCGCCAAAGCACTCGCGCACGGCCTCCTCGGCCTGCTCAAGTTCGGTCGCCACGATAACGCCCTTGCCCGCGGCAAGGCCGTCGGCCTTGACGACCAGCGGAGCGCCCTGCTCACGCACATAAGCAAGAGCCGAAGCCTCGTCGGTAAACGAGCCGTAGGCTGCCGTCGGAATGCCCGCGCGCTCCATGAGCTGCTTGGAGAACAGCTTAGAGCCCTCCATCTGGGCGCCCTCGGCACCCGGGCCAAAGCAGGGAATACCCACCGCGCGCACGGCGTCGGCCACGCCCGCCACGAGCGGAGCCTCGGGGCCAATTACCACGAGTCCGCATCCGTGGCTCTGCGCAAACGCCGCCACGGCCGCAGGATCGCAGTCGTCGAGAACAACGTTCTCGCCGCAGCTCGCGGTGCCGCCGTTGCCCGGCGCGATGTAGAGCTTGCCGGCGCGCGGTGATGCTGCGAGCTTAGCTGCCAAAGCATGCTCACGGCCGCCGCTGCCCAACAACAGGATGTCGATGGTTTGAGTGTCCGCCTTCAAGGGTGCCTCCTCTATGGATGAATGGCCCGCTCCGCGCGAGCCCTTTGCAAGCAAATATACCCCTCGGCCGCCCGCTTGGGCTGCAAAGGGGTATATCGCAATAACCAAATAGTCCCGATTACTTCCAGAATCGGTTGATGATCTGCTCGCGACCGGCGCCGACGCCAATGAACGTCACGCGGGTGTGTGCCAGATCCTCGATAAACGCCACGTAGTCCTGAGCCTCCTGCGGCAGCTCATCAAAGCTGCGGCAACCGGTGATGTCGCACTTCCAGCCGGGGAGCTCCTCGTAGATGGGCTTGGCATGCTCAAAGCGCACCTGATGCTCGGGCACGCTGGTGTAGCGCTCGCCATCGACGTCGTAGGCCACGCACACCTTGATGGTGTCGAAGGCCGAAAGCACGTCGAGCTTGGTCAGGGCGATATCGGTGAGGCCGTTGACGCGTGAGGCGTAGTTGGCGATGGGGCCGTCGAACCAGCCGCAGCGACGACGGCGACCGGTGGTCACACCGTACTCATAGCCCTCCTCGGTCAGCGTGTGACCGGCCTCAGACTCATAGGAAAGCTCGGTGGGCATGGGGCCCGAACCGACGCGGGTGATATAGGCCTTCATGACGCCCAGCACGCGGTCGACGTTCTTCATGCCCACGCCGGAGCCGGTGATGGCGCCGCCGGCGGTGCAGTTGGAAGACGTCACGTACGGATAGGTGCCGTGGTCGATGTCGAGCAACGTCGCCTGGGCGCCCTCAAACAGCAGGTCCTTGCCCTCATCGATCATGTTGTTGAGCAGCAGGCTCGTCTCGGTGATGTAGGGACGCAGGCGCTCGGCCATGGGCAGGTACTCGTCGCAAATCTGGTCCACGGTGTAGGTGGGCAGGTTGTAGATGAGCTCAAGCTCGGGGTTCACGCGGGCGAGAGCGGTCTCCAGCTTGTCGCGGAACAGCGCCTCGTCCAGCATATCCTGCATGCGCAGGCCAATGCGGGCCATCTTGTCCTGATAGCACGGACCGATACCGCGCTTGGTGGTACCGATGTTCTTCTTGCCGAGCTTCTGCTCAAAGGCGCCATCCAGGTCGATGTGGTACGGCATGATGACATGCGCGTTGCCGCTAATCTTGAGGTTCTTGGTGGTGATGCCGTCGGCCTCAAACATGTCGATCTCCTCAAGGACAACCTTGGGGTTGACGACGCAGCCGTTACCGATCACCGACACATGGTCGGAATACATGATACCGGAGGGCACCTGGTGCAGGCCGTACTTCTTGCCGTTGACGACGATGGTGTGGCCGGCGTTGTTGCCGCCCGAGTAGCGCACGACGGCATCGAAGTCGCCGGCGACCAGGTCGCAAATCTTACCCTTGCCCTCATCGCCCCACTGGGCACCGACCAAAACGGTTGACGGCATGTTTACTCCTTACATTCATGGACTGTCTACGCGCCACGCCGGCACGCAGAAGCACAAAACATTCCCAGTATACCCGTGCAACGGGTGCCTGTCCTACTCCTCGGCATGTGCCCCATCAAGCTCATAGAACTTGGTGGATGCCGGCAGGAACATCAGGTCGACGTCGCCGATCGGGCCCGAACGGTTCTTGGCCACGACAATACGCGTAACGCCCTCGTCGGGTCGATCGTCGCGCGAGGCTTCGGCCTCGTCGGCGGAGCGGTCCAAGAACATAACGATATCGGCGTCCTGCTCGATGGAGCCCGATTCACGAAGGTCGGAAAGCTGCGGGCGCTTGCCGGTACGGGATTCGACCTGACGCGAGAGCTGCGACAGCGCGATGAGCGGGATCTTGAGCTCCTTGGCCATGATCTTCAGACCACGCGACATCTCGGAGACCTCGACGGTACGGCTCTCGGAGCGGCGTCCCGGCGGAGGACTCACCAGCTGCAGGTAGTCCAGGATGATGATAGCTTTCTCCTTGTTGTGGAGCATGCGGCGGCTCTTGGCGCGAATCTCGGTCACTGTGGTGCCGGGCGTATCGTCAATCAGAATATCGAGCTTGGACAAGGTCTGCGTGGCCTCGTTGATATTTGCCCACTGCTCGGGGCTAATGCGGCCCATGCGGAAGTCACTGATCGAGATCATGGCGTAGGCGCAAATCAGACGCTGGGCAATTTCCTTGCCCGACATCTCCAGCGAGAAGAAGCCGACGGTATAACCGGCAGCGGCAGCGTTGAGCGCCAGATTCAGGGCGAACGACGTCTTACCCACAGCAGGGCGGGCGCCGATGATGATGAGCTGGCCCTCGCGAAAACCCATGAGCATGCGGTCGAGCGACGGGAAGCCCGTGGGCACGCCCGCAGCCTGGCCGCCTGCCTGGCACACTTCCTCGGCCTCGTTATAGGCCTCGACCATAAACTCGGTCAGCGTCTTGTAGCTCGACTTGACCTCGCGCGCCGTGACCTTGAGCAACTTGCTCTCGGCCAGCTCCACGACCTCTTTGGTATCGGTGGGAGCGTTATAGGCCAGCGCGTTGATCTCGTTGGTGGCGCCGATCAGCTCACGCAGCATCGAATCGCGGCGAACGATAGCGGCATGGTGCTGCCAGTTGACGAGCGACAGGGTCTGACCCATCAACTCCAAAATGTAGGCCTCGCCGCCCACGGCATCAAGCTTGTTGATGCTTCGCAGGTAATCGATCAGCGAGATGGAGTCGATGGGAATGCGGCTGTTGTACATATCGACCATCGCGGTATAGATGGTCTTATGAATGGGCCGGTAGAAGTCATCGGGCTGCAGCTCGACCTGGGCCTCTTCGACCACCTCGGGCGATAGCAGCATAGCGGCCAGTACATTGGCCTCTGCATCTTGGTTTTGGGGAAGACCCAACTTGGAGCCGCGGTCCTCAACCGTCAGCCCGGTCTCCCTATCGTCATATGCCATGAGCATCCTCATTCATATCGCTTGCGAGCATCCATAGTATCAGCCACGGTCCCAAAACGCGCCGCGCGCCGCCAATCATCACCGAACCAAACGGATGAACGGTCCTGTATATAGGACTTCGACGCAACGTTCACCATGAAACTCACTCAGCGCAAAAAACAAAAGGGCGCCCTGGTTTCCCAGAGCGCCCTTCTTAGAACAAGATTGTTGCGTTGCAGCAAATGCTACTCGGCAGCAGCCTCAGTCTCGACCTCGGCGGTCTCGGCCTCGGCGACCTCAGCGGCCTCCTCGACCTCAGCCTCGGCAGCGAGCTCCTCGGCGGTAACGCCGACGAGAACGACAACCTCGGCCTTGATCTCGCGGTACAGCGAGATGGCAACGGTGTGGGCACCGGCAACCTTGATGGGCTTACCGAGCTCGACGCGCTTGCGGTCGATGTCCATACCGAGCTGAGCCTTGATGGCGTCAGCGATCATAGCGGCGGTAACGGAGCCAAAGAGGATGCCCTCGTCGCCGACCTTGACGTCAACGGTGACCGTCTTGCCCTCAAAGGCAGCCTTGGTCTCGTTGGCGGTAGCCAGACGGACGGCCTCGCGCTTGGCGATGTTGTTGCGACGCTCGTCAAGCTGCTTGAGGTTGCCCTTGGTGGCGGCAACAGCGAGCTTCTTGGGGAACAGGAAGTTCTCAGCGTAACCCTGAGCGACCTCTACGACGTCACCCTCGCCGCCCTTGCCCTTGATCTCATCGAGAAGAATAACCTTCATGATGCGTCTCCCTTCTTAGCCGCGGTCGCGGTTGCCACGAGAGGAAACCACGGGGACGGTGTACGGCAGGAGAGCCATCTCGCGGGCGCGCTTGATGGCGTTGGCGATGTCATGCTGATGCTGCGTGCAAGCGCCAGTGACGCGACGGGGCTTAATCTTGCCACGGTCGGTCATGTACTTACGGAGAAGCTGAGTGTCCTTATAGTCGATGAACTCAGTGTTCTCCTTGCAGAACTGGCAGTACTTACGACGCGGCTGACGTGCAGAAAAATCATTAGCCATGTCAAAATACCTTTCGTTTGGCAACTTCGGCGAACCGAAGCCGCCTCTCACTCAAAAATAGGTGAACAACCCTTAGAACGGGATGTCCTCATCGTAGACGTCGACCGCGGGCGGCGTAGCCACCGGTGCGGCAGGACGTGCTGCGGGCGCGGGAGCTGCGGGGGCGTAACCGCCCTGGTCGTAGCCACCCTGGCCACCACGGGAGCTCATAAACTCGATCTCATCGACGATGACCTCAAGCTTGCTCCGGCGCTGGCCGTCGCGCTCCCAAGAGCTGTAGCGCAGCTTGCCCTCGATCGCGACCTTGTTTCCCTTTGCCAGGAAACGGCTCACGGCCTCGGCGCGGGTGCCGAACATGGTGCAGTCGACAAAGTTGGGATAGTCCTCCCACTCGCCAGTCTGCGCGTTGCGGCGACGATCGTTCACGGCGACGCCAAAGGACAGAACCTGGGTTCCGCCGGCGGTGGCGCGCAGCTCGGGATCGCGGGTGAGGTTACCGGTGATGTTCACTCGATTGATGCTCATAACTCACTACTTCCTCTTGGGGCACAAGCCCAGTCCAAAACGACAGTCTTACTCCTGGTCGTCGCGACGGACGATCATGTGGCGGACCACAGCGTCGGTGATGCGCAGGACGCGATCAAGCTCGGCGATCTGGGTAGGATCTGCGTGGAAGTTGATGAGGGTGTAGTCACCATCGGTGAGGTCGTTGATCTCGTAGGCGAGCTTGCGCTTGCCCCACTCGTCAACGGAGTCGACCTTGCCAGCGCCCTCAGCGATCGTGGTATCGATACGCTTCATAACAGCGAGACGAGTCTCGGGGTCGAGCGACGGGTCAACAAAGAACAGCAGTTCATAAGCCTTCATATTGTCACCTCCTCTGGGCAAATGTGGCTTCAGGTCGTGAAGGTGCGCCTGAAGCAGGAAAAGACTTGGTAATAATATCTTTCAACCTCCTAGGCTGCAAGAATATGCAGCTACAACCTCATGACCTCCACATATGTCCATGCTCACACGGCACTTCATGCGCATTCCAACCAAATGCTGACCAAATGCTTGACGGATCTGTGTTCAAGATACGGTGCCGTGGGGACAAGCTGAGCCAAGCCGCAGGTCAGTGGGCACAAGGCTGTGGTCGCAAAATGCATACCAGTGGCCCACAGCACCACCCAAAGATTTTTAAATTCATTGCCAAGTCGCTTATGAATACCCTTTTTTGAACAATTGAGTTGATCAACCACGCTGGTCGGAAGCCGTTTTTTGGGACCTCAAGCCCCACTGCAGCGCCAAGCACGGCCAAGCGTTTTAAAAAATGCCAACTTTTCTGTTTGCACTTTGCGATTCCTCGTGTATACTGACTTTCGCATTTAACGGAGAGTTGTCCGAGTGGCCGAAGGAGCACGATTGGAAATCGTGTAGGCGTCAAAAGCGTCTCCAGGGTTCAAATCCCTGACTCTCCGCCAGTTAATTCCAAAGCAGGCCTTCGAGCCTGCTTTGTTTTTACCCCACGCGGAGGGGTGGCAGAGTGGTTGAATGCGGCGGTCTCGAAAACCGTTTGGCCTGTATAAGGTCACGAGGGTTCGAATCCCTCCTCCTCCGCCATTTTGGTTGAGAAAGCTCCCGAAAACGGGGGCTTTTTTGTTTAGAGTCCCTTACAAGCAAATACGGCGGAGGAGGAGGGATTCGAACCCGTCAGGACGCGGAGCGTAAAGAAAACGCGCCAGTGGCGCGTTTTTAGCGCAGCGCGGTCGGCGCAAGCCGACCGAATAAATTTTGAGCTCCGCTCAAAATTTGGACATCCCTCCTATTCAGCCACGTCCCCCATTGCTTTCGATTTCACCTTGAATCTCAAACATGTACATCACCCTCCAAAAACGACATTTTTCGGCATCTTTGGAGGCTGATGTACATGTTTGGTACCCATGACCGTTCCCAGTCCCTACCGTTTGCCGAGCAATAGGGTCTCAATCGCCGCCAACCATGTACTATGTACGGGCATTGTTCAAACCCGAGAATCAAAGGACCTCATCTTGCCCGTCGTCGCCGCTATGACTGTTACTTCACACGCCTCGGATGCCATGGTCGCTATCCCATTTTGGCTCGAGATGTTCGCCGTTGTCGCGGCATCGATCTCGGGCGTGCTGGTCGCTCGCGAGCACAAGCTCGACCTGGTGGGCGCGGTCGCGCTCGCGGTGGTCTGCGGTCTGGGCGGCGGTCTTTTGCGCGATATGACGCTCCAGGTCGGCAACGTCTACATCCTCAACCAGCCCATGGCACTACCGCTCTCCATCGCCACAGCCGCCATCATCTATATCTTCCCGGCAATCGTCGATAAGCCCGAAAAACTCATTCCCCTGCTCGACATCATCTCGGTCGGCATCTATGCAGCAACCGGCGCGGACAAGGCGTTGGTGTACGGATTTGCGCCCGCCGTATGTATCATGATGGGCTTCTTTACCGCCGTGGGCGGCGGCATGCTGCGCGACGGCTTTATGGGCGTGGTCCCGGGCATTTTCCAACGCACCAACTTCTATGCCATCGCGGCCGTCGCCGGATCGGCAAGCTATGTAGCCCTCGTCATGAGCGGCCTCATGAGCAATGTTGCCGCGCTGGTCGTATGCGTTGTGGTGACCATGGGGCTGCGTTGGCTATCACTGCGCTTTGACATTAAAAGCCCTACCGAGGAAGACATCGCGCGCTTTTTGCACCGTAAAAAGTAGGTAGCACAGCACAACCCCTCGAAATGCAACCGAGAGATTCTTTTAGAGCGCCCGCGCGTTGGGTACCCTGTTAGATACCTGTCGAGTATCTAACGAAGGATTCACTATGCCTTGCAACCAAGTACCGTCGATCCGGCGCCACAAAGCGCAGGCCCGCATCACCATCCTATTCGCGCTGATTGCGCTCGCGCTCACCGCACTTCCCACGGTGTCGTTCGCCGGCACCGACACCGCGGGAAACGTGCTCGCAACCGAAGTTGACTCAACTCCGTCCGGTATCGAAGGCGACCTGTACTGGGCCGGCCAAAGTCTCAACCTAGACGACGCCTCCATCGGCCGCGATATTATCGCGGCGGGTGAGAACCTGTCGATTCGCGATTGCACCGTAGGCGGCGCCGTTCGTCTGGCGGCACGCACCATCGATATCGCCAAAACCGCAATCGATGGCAGCGTCACGGTGGCCGGCCAGCACGTCGTGCTCAACACCGGCAGCACCGCCAACTGTTTTTACGCGGCAGGCGAAACGGTCGCCCTGCGCGGCTCCGCCAAATCGGCGGCGCTTGCCGGCGACACCGTAACCATCGACGGCACCGTCGATGGCGATGTTGAGGTCTGGGCCGACAAGCTCATCCTGGGTAAAAACGCCCGCATCACCGGCACGGTGAACGCCCACGTCTCACAGGACCCCGAGCGGGCCGAGGGCGCCCAGGTCGGAGCTCTCAAGATCGACCGGACCGAGAACGAGAACACCTCTACGGCCAACGACATTATCGGCGGCATCGTTGCCGCGGCGCTTTCCACCTGCTTTGTCGCCATCCTGCTTGAGCTTGTCTTTCCACGCGCAACCGCCAGCGCTGCCGGCATGCTCCATCAGCGTCCCATGCCGCTGTGGGTAAGTGGTCTTCTGGGCACGGTCGCCGTCGCTCCCGCCGTGCTGCTGCTCATCATCTCGATTGCAGGCCTGTCGCTCGCCGCCGCCCTCATGTGCGGCGTCATCGGCATCGCTTTGGTCTCGGCGGCATTTACGGGCACCGCGGTCGCGCGCATGGTCGGACACAACCAAAACCGCTACGCCATGGCCGCCGTGGGCGGTATCGTCGCGGGCGCACTCACGGCACTTCCTCTTATGGGCAACTTTGTCAGCGGTGTAGCCTTCGTCTTCACGCTCGGCTACGCCATCCAGATCATCTGGCGCAACGCCCACCTCAAGCCGCAGCAGCCGGCTAACACGCCAGGACTCCCCACCGCCTAGCCGCCAACCACCACAAAAGGGCCAGGCACCTTTGTGGTGGCGCAAAGCAACCTGATCCCATTGCACCAAAAAGGGCGCCGACCATTGCGGTCGACGCCCTTTCTTATTGGCAGTTATAAGCCCCAGCGCTTATTTGTTGACCTGGCCGGCGCGGACGGCTGCCTTCTTACGGTCGGTGGCGTTGAGCAGACGCTTGCGCAGGCGGATGTTCTTGGGAGTAATCTCCACCAGCTCGTCGTCGGCGATGTACTCCAGCGCCTCCTCCAGAGAGAAGGTGCGAGGCGGCACCAGCTGCACGGAGATGTCGGAGGTCGAGGAACGCTGGTTACCCAGGTTCTTGGTACGGGCGATGTTGACGACCATGTCGCCGGCCTTGCTGCGCTCGCCCACGATCATGCCCTCGTAGCACTCGGTGCCCGGCTCAACAAACAGCTGGCCGCGCTCCTGCAGCGTGCCCAGGGCATAGGCAACGGCCTTCTCGGTGGTCATGGAGATCATGGCACCGTTCTGACGGTTGCCGATCTCGCCGGCGTAGGGACCGTACTCCAGGAAGGTGTGGTAGAACACGCCCTCGCCGTGGGTGACGTTCATGATGCGGTTCTTAAGGCCCATGATGCCACGCGTCGGGATCTTAAACTCAAGGTGCGTCACGATGCCCGAGGTATCCATGCTCGTCATGATGCCACCGGAGGTGCCGAAGACCTCAACGACCTTGCCCGAGTACTCGTCCGGGCACTCGACGACGGCCTGCTCGACAGGCTCCATCTTGTTGCCGTTCTCGTCCTTCTTAAACAGAACGCGCGGACGACCGACCTGGAACTCAAAGCCCTCGCGGCGCATGGACTCCATCAGAACGGACAGGTGCAGAATGCCGCGGCCCGAGACCTCGACGCCGCTCTTGTCCTCGAGCTCCTCGATCTTCATGGTCACGTTGTTCTCGGCCTCGTTGAACAGGCGCTCCTTAAGCTGACGGGCGCCAACGATATCGCCGTCGCGGCCGACGAGCGGGGAGGTCGAAGCCTCAAAGACGATGGACAGGGTCGGCGGGTCGATCTCGATGGGCTCGAGCTCGACGGGATTCTCGGGGTCGGTGTAGACATCGCCGATATCGGTGCGGTCGATGCCCACAACGGCGGCAATGTCGCCGGCGCCGACTTCCTGGCACTCGGTACGGCCCAGGTAGTCGAAGGTAAAGAGTTGCTTGACGGTAGCGGTGGCGCTGGAGCCGTCGTTCTTGACGACCAAGATCTGGTCGCCCTGGTGGATGGTGCCGGAGTACACGCGGCCGATGCCGATACGGCCGACGAAGTTGGAGTGATCGATGGTCACGCACTGCATGGCCAGCGGAGCGGTCTCGTCAACCTCGGGTGCGGGCATGTCGTCGATGATCATGTCGAGCAGCGGGTACATGTCCATGTTGCCGTCCTCGGGATCATGACGGGCAAAGCCGTTGACGCCGCTGGCGTAGATGACATGCTCCATGGCAAACTCAAGCTGGTCGTCGGTAGCGCCCAGGTCGGCCATAAGGTCCAGGCAGTCGTTGTAGGCCTTCTCGGGGTTGGCACCCGGACGGTCGATCTTGTTGATGACGATCATGATCTTAAGGCCGGTATCGATAGCGTGACGCAGCACGAAGCGGGTCTGGGGCATGGGACCCTCAAAAGCGTCGACCAGCAACAGGGCGCCGTCGGCCATACGCAGCACGCGCTCGACCTCGCCGCCGAAGTCGGCGTGGCCCGGGGTGTCGATGACGTTGATCTTAACGTCCTTGTACTCGATAGAGATGTTCTTGGCGAGAATCGTAATGCCGCGCTCGCGCTCCTGGTCGTTAGAGTCCAGGACGCGGTCCTCGACCTGCTGGTTGGCACGGAAGGCGTCCGTGGCACGCAGGAGCTTGTCGACCATCGTCGTCTTGCCGTGGTCGACGTGGGCGATGATGGCGATGTTCCTCAGATTGTCTACGCGCATGTAGTTCCCCTATCTTCTATCCATATACAAACGGCACGCGTATGCGACCCGCCCAGCGATACAACGCTCAGCGGGAATATTGAGCCTTTTACCGAAAACTCGTTTATTTTAGCGATTTTAGATAAGAGGGGTTTCCTCACCTGCAGGTTCAGGGTCGCTCCACATAAAACCATCGCCGGCACCCATGCCCTCATACAGCACGTATGCCGAAAAACCGCTCTCGAGCGTGGTTTCGAAGAAGCTCACGAGCAGAGCATCGTGATAGCCGCCGTCAATCTCGACGCAGCCGGTGTAGCCGATGGCATAGCGGGCGATACGGCCCAGGCCCTCGTCCTTAAGACCCATCTTGTGCTCGGAGATAAAGTTGGTGGCAGCCTCCAGGCATGCCTCTTCGCCGTCCTCGTCGAGTGCGGCCAGATAACGGTTGGAAGCGGCGTCCTCAATTGCCACAACCACGCCCGGGTTCTCGCCCGCGGCCAGGTCGTCCAAGAAGGCGCCAATCAGATCGCACACCATGGCGTCGAGCTCGGCGGAGACGTTACCGGCGTCCTGCATATCCTGTGCCATCTTTAGACCTTCCCATCGAATCCGGCGTCGTTACAGTTCTTGTGCCTCAGCAGCGATCTTGGCGGCAGCGTCGCGGGCGTGCATCATATCCACCGCACGCTTGTCGAGCACCTTGATCTGACTGGTCAGCATTACCGCGTCGACCACACCCCAGACTACCAGGCCCGTCGAAATCGAAAACCCAAGCGCACCAACTGTACCACGAAGACGAGAACAGATTACCGCGACAAGGGCGGAGATGATAACCATCTTGATATAGGAGCCGCGGCGCTCGCGAAGCGTGCGGGCCTGCGTCACATAGGCGATGCGAGCCGCCTCGGATGCCTCCGAGCGCATCTGGGCTTCACGCGCGATGGCGGCCGCCTCGGCCGACATGCCGCCGGCCATCAGCGAACGCTCCGCAACCTGGACGCCCCGCATTTAAAAATCATCGGGCGAGAGCGTGTGGACGAACTCATCGAACTTCTCGAACTCCTGCTCGTCGTCGATCTCCTCGGCGACCGGAGAGACGGTGCCCAGGCGGTTCATGATGTCGTCCTCCACAAACATGGGAGCATTGCTACGCACGGCGAGAGCGATAGCGTCGCTAGGACGGGCATCGATGCCGTGTTCGCTGCCGCCGGCCAAAACGACGACCGTCGCGTAGAACACGGGCGGCTCGGCACGGACAATCTCAATACGCTCGAGTTTTGCATCCAGGGCATCGAGCGTGTCGAGCAATAGGTCATGGGTAATCGGACGCTCGGCGCGGCCGTTGTCGATGCCGCGGCTGATTGCCGCGGCCTCAAAAGAACCCGTTTGGATAGAGAGGGAGCGCAGCGGCGCGGGGGAGTCCGATTTGCCGCAACGCTCGCGAAGTACGATAAGCGATGGCACGGGACCGGCGGCCATGACGATGGTCTCTATGTCGACACGAACCATGGAACACCTCCGGTACGTAGCGGTTAACACGCGGCACCTTCGCCGCATTGAATAGCTATACTACCCAATCTTTCGCACAGAACACAAAACCAAAATGAGTTTTATAACACACAAGAAAAGAGCCCCAAGGCCATGCCTCGGGGCTCTTCACAGTTTTGATGGTGGACCTGACAAGATTCGAACTTGTGACCTCCCGGTTATCAGCCGGACGCTCTAACCAACTGAGCTACAGGTCCATCATGGTGGAGGTTAGGGGGATCGAACCCCTGACCTCAGGCTTGCAAAGCCCGCGCTCTCCCAGCTGAGCTAAACCCCCACGGAGACAGTAATAAACACCCCAGCGGCGACTCGGCTCTCGCTGGGGTGTTTATTGCGAAAGAAAGTGGTGGACCTGACAAGATTCGAACTTGTGACCTCCCGGTTATCAGCCGGACGCTCTAACCAACTGAGCTACAGGTCCATCGCGCAAGGGATATATTAGACGAGTCGTTACGCGCGCGTCAACAACTTTTTTGAAAATCTTTGGGAGGGTGGTCGCTGGGCTGGCGGGATGGTTTTGGTTTGCTGCTCGGACAGTCCTGCGCAAGACGAAGGCCACATTAAGTGGCCTTCTTTGCGTGCGGAACTCGCGACAAACCAAAACCATCCCGCCAGCCCAGCGACCATGGGGTCCCAAGGTTTTCAAAAAGCGGTCGGCGCGCAGTGCGCCGACCGCCGATATATGGGATCTGATATTTTCTACCAGCTAGGGCCTCTTACTCGTCTAGGAGATCTTCTGGCATATCGTTGCCGTCGCCTAGATCGACAGGGGTTTCTTCGGGGGCAGAGCCGTCTTCTGTGGCTTCGCCTTCGGGCTTCTCCCTGGTTGCCGTCATGCGAGCGACGGCGCATACGCGGTCGCTGTCGTCGACGGTCATCATCTTGACGCCCTGGGTGGCGCGGCCAGTCTGGCTGATCTCGTCGGTCTTGACGCGAATGACCGTCGCGCCTTCCGTCACGATAAACAGCTCGTGCTGCGGCCCCACCGTCTTCATGGCCGCAAGGTTGCCCTTGCGCTCGGTCATCTGGATAGTGTAGACGCCCTGGCCGCCGCGGTTCTGCTCCGGGTAGTCCGCAACCGGCGTACGCTTGCCGTAGCCGCGCTCGGTGATGACAAACAGGTCACCATTGCCGTTGGTAACCTCCATACCCAAAACGCTCACGCCGTCCTTCATGCCGATACCGCGAACACCGCTGGTATCGCGTCCCGTGGCGCGTACCTGGTCCTCGGGGAACATGATCGCCTTGCCCGCGGTGGTGGCCAGGATGATCTTGTCGCCCTCGCGCACGCGGCGCACGGCGAGCAGCGCGTCGTCGTCCCTCAGGTTGATGGCGATCAGGCCGTCGCGGCGGCTGCGGTCATAGGCGCTCATCACGGTCTTCTTGACCATGCCGCTCTTGGTGGCAAACATCAGGTACTCATCGGCCGGGAACTCGCGGCAGCTGATGACGCTCGCAATCTTCTCGCCCTCCTCGAAGGGCAGCAGGTTGACGATCGCGGTGCCGCGCGCCTGGCGCGTACCCACCGGCAGCTCGTGCACCTTCAAGCGATAGACCTTACCCTTGCTCGAGAAGAACAGCACGTACTCGTGCGTGGATGCGATAAACATCTCGTCGATGACGTCGTCCTCTTTAAGGTTGACGCCCGACACGCCCTTGCCGCCGCGCTTCTGGGCGCGGTAGGCAGCAACCGGGATGCGCTTCACATAGCCGGTGTGAGTGATGGTCACGACCATGTCCTCGTCGGCGATGAGGTCCTCGACATCCAGGTCCTTCTCAACACGGCTGATCTCGGTGCGGCGCTTGTCGCCGAACTTCTTGGAGATCTCGCGCATCTCTTCCTTGATGACGCCCAGGATCTTTTCCTCATGCGCCAGCAGGTCCTCGTAGTAGGCGATGGCGCGGCGCAGGCCGTCCAACTCTTCTTGGATCTTGTCGCGCTCCAGGCCGGTCAGGCGGCGCAGCTTCATCTCGAGGATGGCCGTGGTCTGCTCGGGCGTAAAGCCAAAGCGCTCGATCAGGCGGCTGCTGGCCTCGGAGTCGGTCTGCGAGGAGCGGATAATGCTGATAACCTCGTCGATATGGTCGAGAGCCATCAGGTAGCCCTCGAGGATATGGGCACGCGCCTGGGCCTTCTTAAGGTCGAAGCGAGTGCGGCGGGTGACGACGTCGACCTGGTGATCGATGTAGCGCTGCAGCATCTCGCGCAGGCTCAGGCATTTGGGAACACCGTTGACAAGCGCCAGGTTGTTGGCGCCAAAGGTCGTCTGCAGCGAGGTGTACTTATACAGGTTGTTGAGCACCACCTGCGGGATGACGCCCTTCTTGAGCTCGATGACCAGACGGATACCCTTCTGGTTGGACTCATCGCGCATGTCCGAGATGCCCTCGATGCGCTTGTCGTTTACGAGCTGGGCGATCTTCTCCTGTAGGGTGCCCTTGTTGACCATGTAGGGAATCTCGGTAAAGACCAGGCGGCTACGTCCGGTCTTGGTAGATTCCACGTGGGCCTTGGCACGCACGGTAATGGAACCACGACCGGTCTCGTAGCTCTGCCTAATGCCGGCGCTGCCCATGATGATGGCGCCGGTGGGAAAGTCCGGGCCGGGCATGATCTGCATAAGCTCGTCGACGGTGGCATCGGGGTTATCGATCAGGTAGCAGGTGGCCTCAATCGCCTCGGTGAGGTTGTGCGGGGCGATATTGGTGGCCATGCCGACGGCGATGCCCTGGCTGCCGTTGACCAGCAGGTTGGGGAAGCGCGCGGGCAGCGCCTGGGGCTCGGCGAGCGACTCGTCGTAGTTGGGCTGCCAGTCGACGGTGTCCTTTTGCAGGTCGCGCAGCAGCTCCATGGCAGGCTTTGCCAGGCGGCTCTCGGTATAACGCATGGCCGCCGCGCCGTCACCGTCGATGTTGCCGAAGTTGCCGTGACCGTCGATGAGCGGCGTGCGCATGGAGAACCACTGCGCCAGACGAACCATGGCCTCGTAGACCGCGGCGTCACCGTGCGGGTGGTACTTGCCGATAACTTCGCCGACCGTCCAGGCCGACTTCTTATGCGGGCGGTTGGGGTAGATGCCGCTCTCGTTCATGGCGTACAGGATACGGCGGTGTACCGGCTTTAAGCCGTCGCGCACGTCTGGCAGGGCGCGCGCCGTGATGACCGACATCGAGTACTCGATGAACGACTGCTTCATCTCGCGGCCGAACTCCGAAATCTGGAGCTGGCCGCCGTTGATATCCTCGCCGGCCGAGGCGCCGCGGTCGACTTCGCCAAAGCTCTCCTCGAGCTCGGCGTCGTCGTCCTCTTCCTCCTCATCGTCGGCATCGGGGTTATAGGCGTCCGGATCGCCGTCCTCGCCCTGCTCAGCACGGGCAAGCAGGCGCTTCAGATCATCGGGCATACCGGCATCGCCGGCCTCGCCCATATCCTCGTTATTGTTGATATCGTCTGCCACGTTACCTCCTCATGGTTTGCGTGGTCCATTAGTTCCCTACCACGGAGACGGCTTTTCCAGGTGCCGCAGATTCGCCCGAAAGAGGAGGGAAGCGTACTTGGGTACGCGACCGACGATTGAGGGCGAAGGTGCGGTGGCTGGGAAAGCCGCAGGGATTAGGCGTCTAAGAAACGTGCGTCGTGGGCGTGCTTCTCGATGTACTCGCGACGATAGCCGACCTCGGAACCCATGAGCTCGCGCACGGCGCGGTCCGCCACCACGGCGTCCTCGATCGTCACGCGCTGCAGGATGCGGGTCTTGGGATCCATCGTCGTCGAGGCAAGCTGCTTGGGGTCCATCTCGCCCAAACCCTTGTAGCGCTGGACGGTATAACCCTTGCGCTTCTTGGTGATCTTGCCGTCCTTGGCCTTGCCGTCCTCGTCGTTATCGTCGGGGTTCAAGCCCAGGCTCTGGATGGTGTCGCGCAGGATCTCGTCTTCGGGCTGGCGGCCGTTGGGATACACGTAGTGGATCTTGTTGCGCACCTTAATGCCAAAGATGGGCGGGCAGGCAACATAGACGTAGCCGGCATCGATCAGCGGACGCATGTACTTGTAGAAGAACGTCAGCAGCAGGATGCGGATATGCGCACCGTCGACGTCTGCATCGGTCATGATGATGATCTTGTGGTAGCGCGCCTTAGCAATATCGAAGTCGCCGCCGTCACCGGCGCTCGTCGTAACGCCGCAGCCAATCGCGGTGATCAGCGACTGGATGGTGTCACTCGAGAACGCGCGGTGGTCGCCCACGCGCTCGACGTTCAGAATCTTGCCGCGCAGGGGCAAAATCGCCTGGATGTCTCGGCGACGGCCGTCCTTGGCCGAACCGCCTGCCGAGTCGCCCTCTACGATAAAGAGCTCGGTCAGCTCGGCATCGCGCACCGAGCAGTCGGCAAGCTTGCCGGGCAGCGACGCCGTCTCGAGCAGGCTCTTGCGGCGGGTCGCTTCGCGCGCCTTGCGGGCGGCGTTGCGGGCCTTACATGCCTGCTGGGCCTTCTTGACGATCTCGCGGGCGGGCTTGGGATGCTCTTCTAGATAATCGGTAAGACCGTCGGTCACGATCTTGAGCGTGAGCGCGCGCATGTAGGAGCTGCCGAGCTTGGCCTTGGTCTGGCCCTCAAACTGCGGATCGGGCAGCTTGACCGAAATGACGGCCGAGAGGCCCTCGCGCACATCGTCGCCGCTCAGGTTGGCGTCCTTCTCCTTGAGCAGGTTCTGCTTGCGGGCGTAATCGTTGATCACGCGAGTGAGGGCGGTGCGGAAGCCCTCGAGATGCATGCCGCCCTCGGGAGTATAGATGTCGTTGGCAAACGACATGACGTTCTCGCCGTAGCCGGCATTCCACTGCAGGGACACCTCGACCTCGCCCATCTTGGTCACGGGCGCGTCCGCATCCGACTTGCCCTCGATGTAGATGGGCTCCTTAAAGGCCTCGGGGACGTCCTTGCCGTCGTTGAGGAACTTGACGAAGTCGATAATACCGCCCTCGTAGCAGAACTCCTCCACATGGGGAGTCGCCTCGCGCTCGTCGGTCAGCATGATCTTGAGGTTCTTATTGAGGAACGCTGTCTCCTGCAGACGGTTGTGCAGCGTATCGAAATCGTAGACGCAGGTCTCGAAGATCTCGTCATCGGGCCAAAAGCTGACGGTGGTACCCGTCGAATCCGAAGTGCCCACGACTTCCATCTTCTTGACGGTCTTGCCGCGCGAGAATTCCATCTCGTAGACGCTGCCGTCGCGGCGCACCTGTACGACCACGCGCTTGGACAGCGCGTTGACGACGGAGATGCCCACGCCGTGCAGGCCGCCCGAGACCTTGTAGGCCGAGTTATCGAACTTACCGCCGGCGTGCAGGATCGTCATGACGACCTCGAGCGTCGGGATCTTTTTGATAGGATGCTCGTCGACGGGGATGCCTCGCCCGTTGTCGACGACCGTGATGGAGTTGTCGGCGTGGACCGTCACCTGAATCTCGGTGCAGAAACCGGCCATGGCCTCGTCAACGGAGTTGTCAACGATCTCCCACACCAGGTGATGCAGACCGCTGGCGCTCGTCGAGCCGATGTACATGCCCGGGCGCTTACGAACGGCCTCGAGACCTTCGAGGATCTTAATCTCGCCGCCATCGTAATCGTTTTCGTTTGCCACACGTCCTCCTTCAGTTAAGAAAATGTGTACAGCCTTACTAGTTTATCGTAAAAAAATACCCTCGGGAACGAGGGTATTTGGCTCTACAAGGCCACCAGATGCGATTTAAGGCTCTTTTTTGCTTTGCACGCCCTTGGCCCACTCGGCACTGGCTCTCATGGCGTTCTCGAGGGCCTCGCGCAGTTTTTGGTCTTCGATGGGTGCCACTTGGCGTTCGATCTCGCCGCGCTCGGCTTCGCTTAGATCGGCGCGCGGGGCCGGCGGACGCTCGGTCACGGCCGGGCGCAGGCGTTCCTTGGCGGCAGGCGGCGTGTGGCCGGGTGCGGTCGTCTTGAACACCAGGCCGTCCACATGTGCCCCGGCGCGTTCCATGCGCGCGCGGATGATCTCGCGCAGCAACGTCATTTCCTGCGTCCACGAGGGCGAGTCGAGATACACCAGCAGCTCATTGGACTCGGGCAGGTAGCGCAGTCCCGTCACATGCCGCCCCTCGCGCGTGCCCGAGCACACCGCGTTCCATGCGCGATAGACCGCGCGCGACTCCTCGGCGGCCTCCATCTGCGCACGGCGCTTAGGCGTTGCAGCCGCCAGGATGCGCTGGCGCTCTGCGTTCAAAAAGCCACTGAAGGCGACCGTCTCGCTCTCGCGCTCGTAATTAGCACGTCTCACCCATGCTCACCACCTTGGCTCGATCAAGCAGGTCATCGGTAAAGTACCCCAGGTTGGTCGTGGTTATGACCGTCTGGATGTCATCGCCGATCAATTGCAGAAAGGCACCGCGCCGATCGCCATCGAGCTCGCTCATCACGTCGTCCAACAGCAACAGCGGCGCGGTGCCCAGGATATCGCGAGCTACGGCCACCTCGGCCACCTTCCAGGCCAGCACCAGCGTACGCTGCTGGCCTTGGCTGGCAAACGAACGGGCAGATCGCCCCGCCACGGTAAACTCGATCTCGTCGCGATGCGGGCCCACAAGCGTCACGCCGCGGCGCAGCTCCTCGTCGGCGCGCTCGTCGAGGGCCGCGAGCATATGCTCGTACGCCCAGCCCTTAAGCTCCTCGCGGCAATCGGCCTGAGGCAAATCCCCCAATGTGGACACATAGGAAACGCCTGCGTCCTCACCGGACGCCACCTGCCCATACGCGGCGCGCACGTGGCCCGCCAGTCGGTCGAGCAGGGCCAAGCGATGCACGAGCAAGGCGGACCCGGCTCGGGCGATGGAGTCATTCCACGCACCGAGCATCTCGCGGCAGCACCAGGTCTCCTTGAGCAGGGCGTTGCGTTGCGTCACACAGCGTCCATAGGCGCTCGCCAGATCGGCGTAACGCGCGCTCAGCTGCACGCCAAAGTCGTCGAGGGCGGCTCGGCGCACGCTGGCGCCGCGCTTGACCATATCCAGATGATCGGGACAAAACAGCACGCTCGGCAAAACCCCGCGCACGCCGGCGGCCGAGCACCTCTTGCCATTGCGGCTAAACGAGCGTTTACCATCTTCCACGGCCAGCCCCATATCGAGCACGCGACCATCGCCCTCGAGCCTCAGCTCGACCTTGCACGAGCCTGTGCCGTCGTGCACGAGCTCGGCAGCGCTGGGATGCCTAAACGAGGCGCCGCTCGTCAAAAGCTGCAACGCCTCTATAAGGTTGGTCTTTCCTGCCGCATTGGGCCCCGCAAGTATCGTCACGCCTTCGTCCAGGGCAAGACGGTAGCTATCGAAGCTGCGGTAGCGCGCGACGGAAAGGTTGCGGGCAAACATGGTCATAGCGCAGTGCTAGATGCGAACCGGCATGACCAGGTACAGGTAGTTGATCTTGTCGTAGGACTTAAAGATGCCCGCCTGCGAGTAGCTCTTGAGCTCCAGCGTGATCTCCTTCTCCTTGGACAGGGCATTAAGGCAGCCAAAGATGTAGTGGTAGTTAAAGGCGATGGTGCCCGACTCGCCCTCGGCCTCGACATCGATCGTCTCCTGCGCCAGATCCTGGTCATTGGAGATGGAGGACAGGCCCATCTGGCCGTTCTCGACATCGATTTCAAACTTGACGGCGGGGTTCGCGCTCGCGATAACGGCCACGCGCTTGAGGGCGGCGTTAAAGGCCGCCACATCGATCTTGACGCTCGTCACGCACGAATCGGGGATGAGCTGCTTGTAGTTGGGATACACGCCCTCGATACGGCGCGACACGTAGGTGGTGTTGCCGGCCTCGAAGACAACCTGGGTGTCGGTGGCGCCGATCATAATGGTCGCCTGGCTGGCCATGATGCTCAGGGCGTCGTTGAAGGCGTCGGCCGGAACGTTGAGCTCAAAGGAGCCCTCGAGGGTCGAGGTCTCGACCTGGGTGTCGCATACGGCCAGGCGGAAGGAGTCGGTTGCCACCAGGCGCACGGTGTTGTTCTCGACCTTCATATGCACGCCTCCCAGGATGGGGCGGGCCTTATCGGTCGAAGTGACGCGCCACACGCGGCCGACCATCTCGGAGAGGATATCGGTCGGAAGCTCCACGGCGCTCTCGATGGCATAGGCCGGGAACTCGGGGAAATCGTTGGCGTCGAGCGTGTTGAGGCGGAAGGAGCTCTTCTCGCATCCAATCAGCACCTGACGCTCCGAGAGCTCAAAGGTGACCGGGGCATCGGGAAGGGTCTTCGTGATGTTCGAGAGCATCTTGCAGGGAATCACCATCTCGCCCTCTTCTTCGACATGCGCCGCGATGCGATGACGGATCGAGATGGTGTAGTTAGAGGTCTGGAATTCCAAGATGCCGTCTTGCGCCTTAACGAGCACGCCCGACAGGATGGGAAGGGTGGATGCCGAAGCGACACCCTTCATAACGACGCCGATGGCTTGTGTAAGCGAGCTCTGGCTGACGGTGAACTTCATCTTTTAATACCTTTCTATAGATATAAATATCTTAATAATAGTAATAGCACTGACGAAACTGTTGATTACTCCCAAAGACGCAGGTCAGACCCAAAAAGAGAATCGACAGCAACCTGTGTGCAACGAGGGTGGTTTTCCACGTTCAAAACCTGCGCAAAACTTTTCATCACCGCGGGTTGGGTTTTAGACACCTTATGCCCGTGGTTTCGACAAGTTTTCAACAGGTGTCTCTATTTCCCTACGAGCGCAGTGTAATTTTATCGCGCAGCGACTTGAGGTCTTCGGTCACGGTGCGGTCTTCCTGAATCATCTTCTGGACTTTTTTGTAGCTCGTGCTGACGGTTGAGTGGTTGCGGTTGCCAAACTCCGCGCCTACCGCCGTGGTCGTCATCTCGCACATTTCAATGGCCAGATAGATGGCGATATGACGAGCTTTGGCTATGTTGGCGTTGCGGCGCGGGCCGATGAGCTCCTCGTGCGTCACGCCGTACTGCTCCTCGATGACAGACTGGACCGTCTGCACGTTGATCTTCTTGGCCGATGTGTCGAAGTACTGGCTTGCGATGGCATCGATGTCGTCGAAGCTGAGCTCGCTGCCCTCTCGCTCGCGGTCTCCCGCCTCGCCGGCGCAGCGCTCGCAAAAGCTCTCGAGTTCGCGGATGTTGGTTCCGGAGACCTCTGCCATATGTTTAAAGTGCTCGTCGGTCAGGTGCCCGCTGTCGCCGCCATAGGCCGCCAACAGCGAGTCGTCGCCCGCCTCGGGCGCGGCGGCTATCGTGTTCTCGTAGTAGCGCTGCAAGATCTTGTATTTCATCTCGTAGCTGGGCTCTGCTACCAAGCAGAGCATGCCGGCGTTAAAGCGGCTGGTCAGGCGCTCGTCCATGCTCAGGTCTTTAGGCGCGCGGTCGGCCGCGATGACGACTTTTTTGTTGTTGCGGATAAACTCGTCCATGAGCTGGAAGAAGTAGTCCACGCTCGCGCGCTTGCCGATGATGTTTTGAATGTCATCGATGATGAGCACGTCCACGCCGTGATACGCCTGCATGATCGGTGCGTTGCTTTTCTTTTGGCGATCGAACTCCGTCATCAGGTCGTCGAGGTATGCCTGCGAGTTGGCGTACTTCACCTTGATCTCGGGCGACTTTTCGGCAAGCTCGTTTTTGATGGCGAGCAGCAGATGGGTCTTGCCCAGGCCCGATTTGCCATAGATGAACAGGGACGTGCAGGTGCCGCGCTCGTCCGCGAGTGCGGCGAACTTGAGCGCCGAACGGTAGGCGTGACTGTTTTCGGGGCCGTAGACAAAGTTTTCAAAGGTGAATTTCGAGTTGGCCGCGAGGGGCGCGCCGTCGGTGTTCTGCTCGACCGGGGCCGTTGCCGTCGGGGCGCTCGTGGGCGATGCTGTGGCTGGCTTTGCGCTCTTTGCGCCGGTCCCACCCTTCATCTGGTTCATCATGCGGCGGAAATCATCGGCCGAAAGCGTGTTTTTGATCGCGATGCCCGAATCCTCGCCCGGCGTCGTGTCGTGTGCGATGGGCATATGTGTGACAGCGGCCGCAGGCGTTGCCGACGCCGGCGCAGCGGGCATGGTTTCACGGGAAACATCACCGGTCTGGTGTTCGGCCGCCGGCATGGCAGCGGCCACGGGTGCCGCCGGGGACACGACGGATGCTGCGGCCGCGGCGTTATCTGCCGTGGCGCCCTGCGGTGCCACGATGTCGAGCGCAATCGGCGCAAAGGCGATCTCTTCCAGGTACGCCTCGATAGTCGGCTGATGCTTTTTGAGCTGAGCGATGGCAAATCGCGAGGGCGCCTCAATTGTCAAGGTGTCCTCGGTCAAGCTCACGGCGCGCGATTGCCCCAGCATGTTGATGAGGCGCGCATCTTGGCCGTCGCGCTGGCAAAAGGCGATGGCATCCCCCAGGATGATGCTTGCTTCCTCGTCCACTGTCTCTCCCGTTCCTTAACTTTGGGCCTGTACGCGAGCGCTTCCGACTTCGGTCAGATGGTATTTCTGCCCATGTTTGATTACTAAGCCCGCCTGCGCCAAGTCGTTGAGCGTGCGCGACCAGGTGGGGGCGGAGTTTCCATATGCCCGCGCCAAGTCCGTCGCGCCGCACTCTTGGTGTTGGGCCAGATATCCCAATGCGGCGTTGCCGCGTTCGCTTACAAACACGTCCGACTGCGGCTGGGCATATTGATTCGCCGCATTAGGATACATCATTTGAGCTGCTGGTTGTTGAGAACTCTGCATGGGCGGCATCTGCTGTTGAAAACTTTGCGTCCACTGTTGGTAAGGCTGCGGCGGCATCTGCTGGGCCCAGGGGTTGTACTGTCGTTGCGGCATCTGCTGATACGGCTGTTGGTACCCTTGAGGATATTGTTGTTGATACGGCTGGCCGTATCCTTGCTGTGACATGTATTGGGGCGGATACCCTTGCGGGTATGGTTGGTAACCCGTTTGCTGGCCGCCTGCCATGGCTGCCGTCTGCTGCATGGTGCCGCCGTCCAGGTCTGTCATCGGCATGGCTTCCAGCGTATTTTGCGTCATGGGCGCATACGGCGTCTGGGGATCTTGCGCAGAAAAAGCTCCGGGCTGTTGCATGTGTGCCATGGGCTGCTGCATCTGCTGCGCCATCATAGGCTGCTGTGCAAAAGCGCCGGGCAGGGGGTATGTCGGCGCCTCCGTCTCGGGACGCACGGCCGCCCCTCGCCCTCCGGCGCGCTCGATTTCCTGTACGCGCTTGGGGTTCAGGCTTACCGTAACCACGGTGCCGTTACCCATGTTGTCCTCGATGGACACGGCGCCACCGGCGTTTTCCAGGTATTCCTGCACCATGGGAAACCCAGCCCCAGTCCCGCGAATGTATCGCTTCATGTTGCTGTTTGCGCTGGTCACGCCAAAGTCAAACGCGCGCTCCTTGTCATCGATGCCCGGTCCCTGGTCCGCGAATCGGATAGTGTCGCCGCCGTCCAGGATCGAGATGATGGGCTCTGCAAAGTGGGCGTGGATAAAGTTTTCGACAATCTCGCGGATAATCATGAGCGAGATGTGCCCACCCTGCTCTTTCATGCACTGGTAGACGGTATTGGTCGTCTCTTCCAGATAGGTGCGCACGTCCTGCGGCTCGATGACGATGACGCGCGGTGTCGACAGCATGTCGTCATAGACCGCTATGCGTGCGGCGTACATCGCACCCGGCGCCTTAGCGGCGGCCTGTTCTTCCTCGCCACGCTCTTCGCGCACGCCGGTGATGTGCTCGTTGTCGGGTGCCGGGTCTCCGGAATCGACCATGGTGTAAAAGTCGTCAGACATGCCGCTCGCAATCTTTCAAAAGGTTTCGAACAAATAGTAGCTCACCGTGCAATGTTTCTCATCTTTCGACAACTTTTCAAAACCTGTTGAAAACTTTGGAAAACTGGCGAAAAGTTCTCAACATTGCCAACATGACCTGTTGAAAACTCGATGAAATATCGTGAAAAGTTGTTATGCGCCGCAAAATCCAGCTGAGCTTATGGGGGAACCGTGTGAACTACGCAACCTTTTACCTTTGATTTCTTGACATTTGAACATTGATTTCCCTACAATCTTCAAGCTCACGTGTCTATATCTGCGTCCGCGCTCCCGCGGACACTCGAAATGCAGCAGGAGGAACTTAAGATGAAGCGTACGTATCAGCCTAATAAGCGTAAGCGTGCCAAGACCCATGGCTTCCGTGCCCGTATGGCCACCAAGGGTGGTCGTGCCGTGCTCGCCCGTCGCCGCGCCAAGGGCCGCAAGCGTCTCACTGTCTAGCAGCGATACACACATCTCGCATGAAGACTATTAAGTCTCGGCAAGATTTCGAGCATGTGTTCAGTCAGGGGCGTCGTTTCAATCACCCTCTGATTCGAGTGACCATATGTGAATCGGTTGGCGAAGGCGACTCCGGAAGGGTCGCCTTCGTTGGTGCTAAACGGCTCGGTTGCGCAGTCGTGCGTAACCGTTCTAAGCGTGTGATGCGCGAGGCCGCCCGCAGCTGCGGATTTCCCGTTGCGGGTTATGACATCATCTTGTTCGCGACTCCCAAGACGAGGATTTCCTCGCCGCAGGAGATGGACAAGGCGTTGCGTTCGCTTATGAAACGCGCCGGCGTTGCCGGGGAGGAGCGATGAGCAATCACGTTTTGCGACGTGTTGCCATCGCTCCTATTCGCATATATCAACAGGTTATTTCGCCCTTATTACCTGACGCTTGCATTTATTACCCAACGTGCTCGCAATACGCCATTCAGGCGATTGAGCGGTACGGTGTTTTGAGAGGCTGCTGGCTTGCCGTGAGGCGCATCGCTCGCTGCAATCCCCTGCACGTCGGCGGTTATGACCCTGTGCCCTAGCGGGCACTCGCTATCGGAGGAAAACTTACATGTGGGATTGGATCGTTAACATCCTTTTCGAGCTGCTCAAGCTCATCCAGACCTTTGCGGTCGACTGGGGCCTGTCCATCATCATCCTGGTGGTCATCATCCGTCTGCTGCTGACGCCGCTTATGCTCAAGTCGACCAAGTCGACGGCTCGCATGCAGGTGTTGCAGCCCAAGATGCTCGAGATCCAGGAGCGCTACGCCGACGATCCCCAGCGTCAGGCCGAGGAGATGCAGAAGTTCTACAGCGAGAACAAGTTCAATCCGCTGTCCGGCTGCCTGCCGCTTCTGATTCAGATGCCCATCCTGATTGCCCTGTTCACGCTTCTGCGCAACCTGCCGCAGTACTTTAACGAGGGCACCTTCTCGTTCTTCAACATCCTGCCCGACCTGACCACCACGCCGAGCGCCTCTTTTGCCGATGGCTTTATGGTCGCACTGCCTGCGTTGATCTGCCTGATCCTCTTTGCCGTCCTGACCCTGATTCCGCAGCTCTATATGTCACGCAATCAGACTGGCCAGCAGGCGCAGAGCATGCGCATGATGGCTGTTGTCATGACCGTCATGATGCTCTGGATGGGCTGGAGCCTGCCCGTCGGCGTTCTGCTGTACTATGATGTGTCTTCTGCCTGGCAGGTTATCCAGCAGATCTTCGTGACGCAGAAAGTTATCGACAAGGCTAAGGCCGATGAGGAGGAGCGTCTTAAGAACGCCCCGCTGCAGGTTGAGGTCACTCGTCGCGAGAAGAAGCCGCGCCCGCACAAGAAGAAGTAGCGGGATATCAATCTTATTTAGGTACCTAACTTTTGGAGTACGTTATGTCTGAAGAGATCATCGAGGATATGCTTGAGGAGGTTGCCCCGCAGGTCGCGGGCGATTATCCCGAGATTGCACAGCGCTACAAAGCCGGTGAAGAGCTGACCGACGAGGAGCTCGACACCATTGCCGATGTCGCGATTTCCATCCTGCGTTCCATCCTTTCGCACTTCGATGCCGCCAACTCTCCTATCGATGAGTATGAGGGCGACGAGGGTGAGCTGATTCTGGATGTAACGGCTCCCGACCTTGCTGTTCTCATTGGCCGTCATGGTCGCACCCTTGATGCCCTTCAGGTTATGTTCTCTTTGCTAGTGAGCCGCAAGCTTGGCTTTAGGTATCCGGTTGTAGTGGACGTCGAGGGATACAAGAGCCGCCGTCAGGACAAGGTTGCCTCCATGGCTCAGTCTGCAGCCGAGCGTGCCATCCGCACTCATAAGAGTGTTTCGCTTCCGCCCATGAACGCCTATGAGCGTCGACTGGTTCACATTGCACTTCGTGGCAATGATGCCGTCGATACTCATTCTGAGGGTTCTGACCCTGATCGCCATGTGGTGATTGTTGCTCGATAATCTGCTCGTGCTTATGCTAAGGGGACGTGGTTTCCACGTCCCCTTTTTTTGTCAAAAGTTCTCGATACACTGATTTTTGTCAGAAAGGAGCTTTCGTTGTTAGTTCTTACTGATCAGCAGGCTGACAAGATGTTGAGTCGTCTAACTTCTTATTGCAAAGAGTATTCCTTGAGCGTAACTGATGTTGAGCTGAGGAAATGTATTCAGCATTTGGATTTGGTTCTGGAATCAAATAAGACAACCAATCTCACCCGTATTCTTAACATAGAAGATGCTGCAGTGCTTCATATCCTCGACTCACTTGTGTTGCTCCCCTATATCAATAAGGCTCCTGAGGGAGCTTTGCTCGATATGGGAACAGGTGCGGGCTTCCCAGGTATTCCTTTAACCATAACCACGCATCGTAAAGCTACTTATATTGACTCTGTTGGCAAGAAGGTTGATGCTGTCAATTCTTTTGTTCATGCTCTTGGATTGAAACATGCTCATGCGGTCCATGATCGTCTTGAAGAATATGCTCGAAGCCATAAGAAGCAGTTCTCTGTCCTAACTGCCCGCGCACTGGCTCCTCTACCGATTCTTGTTGAGTATGCAGCTCCGTTCCTCAAGGATGGAGGGCTATTCGTTATCACCAAGGGCAATCCTTCGGATAAGGAGCTTGCTTCCGGCATGTCAGCAGCTAAGATTTGTGGCTTCACTTTGCTTCTGAATGACGCAATCGATTTGCCTGAGGGCTTGGGCCACAGAGAGTTCATTGTTCTTAAGAAGAGTCATCCAGCATCCGTTTCATTGCCTCGTGCAAATGGCATGGCAAAGAAGAATCCGCTTGCCTAGATGTTTCACGTGAAACATAATGGATACTAACAACTTGCAGTGTTTCACGTGAAACATGGCGGTTGATATCGAATCGGAATGTTTCACGTGAAACATCCTCCGTTTGACAGCTTTAATACACATCAGGAGGGACCGTGGGATTTCGCGACGTTAAGCGTTCTAAGAACGCAAAAGACACGCGTATCATTGCAATCATCAATCAAAAAGGCGGCGTCGGTAAGTCAACGACGGCTGTAAACCTTGCAGCAGCACTGGGTGAGCAGGGTCGTAAGACACTGATTGTCGATTTTGATCCGCAGGGAAACAGTACAAGTGGATTTGGAATTGAAAAAGAAGACCTTGATCACTGCATCTATGATGCATTGTTGAATGATGTGCCGGCAGAATCGCTTGTTCTTGATACAAATTGCAAAAAGGTATTCGTAATTCCAGCTACGATACAGCTTGCAGGTGCCGAAATTGAGCTCGTAAGCGCAATTGCTCGTGAAACCCGCCTCAAAGATTTGCTTGAGCCGATTCAGGACGAGTTCGATTTCATTTTCATTGACTGTCCTCCTTCGCTCGGCCTGCTTACTATCAATGCCTTGACCGCAGCAGATAGCGTTTTGATTCCAATCCAGTGTGAGTATTACGCACTCGAGGGCGTTACGAAGCTGCTTGAGTCAATGAAGATGGTCAAATCACGTCTGAACAAGGGCTTAGACACCTATGGCGTGCTTATGACCATGTATGACTCACGTACTTCTTTGTCGAATCAGGTTGTTGAGGAAGTTCAATCGTACTTTGGTGATAAGGCGTTTAAGACACTGATTCCCCGTACGGTTAAAATCTCTGAAGCTCCGTCTTTTGGAGAACCGGTAATTACCTATGCACCTCAAAACAAGGGTGCAAAAGCGTATATGAACCTTGCAAAAGAGGTGATCAAGCGTGCCTAGTGCAAAGAAACGTGGTGGATTGGGACGCGGACTCAATGCTTTGGTCTCAGAGGCTGAGTATGAGACCGGTGGTTCTGCTGCATCTGCTTCAAATGCCGCATCTGAAACAAAACTACCTATTGAGGATATCGTTCCCAACCCTAATCAACCGCGAATTCACTTTAATGAAACTGAACTTCGCGAGTTGAGCGAGTCAATCCAAGAACATGGCGTTTTGCAGCCGCTCTTGGTTCGCAATCATGGAAACGGCTATGAGATCATCGCTGGTGAGCGTCGTTACCAGGCGTCAAAGCTTGCTGGTCTTGAGGAACTGCCTGTCATCATTAAAGATGTTAATGATGAAGAGATGCTGGCTCTTGCTCTTATCGAAAACCTTCAGCGTTCTGATCTGAATCCCGTCGAAGAGGCTAAGGGCTATCGCCAGCTCATCGATGCTAGCGGTATGACCCAGGAGGCATTGTCGAAGGCCGTAAGCAAGTCACGCTCTGCAATTACAAACTCGCTGCGCCTTCTCGATCTCCCCGAAGTAGTTCAGCAGATGATTTTTGAGGGTAAACTTACTGCTGGTCACGCACGTGCGATTCTTGCAGTTCCCTATGAGGATGCTCGAATTCGACTTGCAGAGAAGGTTGTTGCGGAGGGCCTTTCCGTAAGAGCGACAGAAAATCTTGCTCCATTGTTTTCTGCCGGAGAGACGCCTAAGACGCCGCGGCCTGCAACGCCTCAGTCTTTTAAAAAGGCTGCGCGTGTACTTCGTCAAGTATTTAATACCAACGTGCGCGTGAAGAGCTCGCGTGGAAAGAATAAGATTGAGATTGAGTTTAAAGACGAGGAAGAGCTCTCTCGTATTCTTGGTGAAATGATTCAGTTTGATCAAGGAGGCCAAGATGAGGAATAAGATTTTAACTGCGATTGCATTGGTGACGACTGTCGCGGCTGGTGCCTTTGCTGGCTATAAGATCGCGACAGACGATGAACTTCGAGGTCGTTTGCTTCGTGGTGCGCAAGATATTGTCGATACTTCCAAGAAGAAAATGGATGTTATGACAGAAGATGTTGCCATGCGCACTGCTCAGGTAACAAAAAATCCTAAGATTAATCAAGGTTGGGTTAGCAACCAATGGGAAAATGTAGGCTATTAGGTACCTAACAATTACCCTGCATATTTTGAGGGCCCCTGTCTGATTCATGAGACAAGGGCCGCTTTTTTTGTCCGTAAACAATGGGAAAGCTAGCAGCTGGTCCAAAATGGAGGTCAATAAATGAAACGGCCCAGGTTGCATATCTTGCAACCTGGGCCGTTCGATGTTTCACATGAAACGTTTTGGAGTGCGACTCCCCTATGCGTTCTTCTGAACTTTGAAGCGCTGTTTCAGCTGTCCGCAAGCGGCGTCAATATCGTTACCGCGGGAGTTACGAATCGTGGTCTCGATGCCACGGGACTCAAGACGACGCTGAAGGTCCTCAACCTTATGAATCGGCGACGGCTTGAGCGGGCTGCCCTCGATGTCGTTAAGTTGAATCAGGTTAACGTGGCACAGCGTTCCCTCACAGAAGTCGCAGAGTGCCTGCATCTCGGGATTCGTATCGTTGACGCCTTCGATCATGGCATACTCATAGGTCGGGCGGCGGCCAGTCTTCTCGGTGTAGAGCTGAAGCGCTTCGTGAAGGCGAAGCAGCGTGTACTTCTTAACACCGGGCATGAGCTTATTGCGCGTCGACTGGATGGCGGAATGCAGGGAAACGGCAAGCGTGAACTGCTCGGGGATGTCGGCAAATTTGCGAATACTGGGAATAACGCCGCTGGTAGAGACGGTGAGGTGACGAGCGCCGATACCGATGCCATCGGGGTCGTTGAGGATTCGCAGCGCCTTGAGAACCTCGTCGTAGTTGGCAAACGGCTCGCCCTGGCCCATGAAGACAACGCTTGTGGCACGCTCGCCAAAGTCGTTGGATACATGAAGCACCTGGTCGACGATCTCTTGAGCGGTCAGAGAGCGCTTGAGGCCGTTGAGACCGGTAGCGCAAAAGGCACAGCCCATGCCGCAGCCTGCCTGGGTGGAAACGCAGACGGAAAGCTTGTTACGACGGGGCATGCCGACAGTCTCGACGGAAATGCCATCGTGGTACTCGAGCAGATACTTGCGCGAGCCATCTTTGGAAACCTGCTTGGTGAGTTCAGTCGGCGTATCAAAGGCAAACGCCTCTTTAAGCTGCTCGCGGAAAGCCTTGGGAAGATTGGTCATATCGTCAAACGAACAAACGTTCTTCTCAAAGACCCATTCGATGAGCTGCTTCGCGCGGAAGGCGGGCTGGCCAAGTTCGGCCACGAGCTCGCGAATATCGTTTTGGCTCAAGTCGCGAATGTCCTGAGATTTAGTCTTGGGATTCATGGAAGCCTTTCGATTTTGGGGAAACGTAGAGGGTATCGCTACAATATGGTATCAGCTGCAGAAATTATAGAGGAGGAGTCTGCCCATGCCGGGTAAAAGCCTAGAGAACATGCACGTAGCGGTCTTGGCGGGCGGTCATTCCGCCGAGCGCGAGATCTCGCTCGATTCGGGAAAGAACGTTGTGGTGGCACTGAAGGAAGCCGGCTACACCTCGGTGGAGCTGCTTGACACGGCCGCTGATGACTTTATGGTAACCATGGCGACCGGCGGATTCGATGTGGCATTTATCGCCATGCACGGCGCCGGCGGTGAGGATGGCGCCATGCAGGGTGCCATGGAGACCCTGGGTATCCCCTACACGGCCTCGGGCGTACTTGCCAGCGCCTGCGGTGCCGACAAGGAGGTCTCTAAGCTCCTATACGCCAAGGCGGGCATTCCCATTGCCCCCGGCCTTGCGCTCGAAGTGGGCGATGAAGTCGATATCGATCACGTTGTCGAGGTCTGTGGCGAGCGTTGCTTTGTGAAACCGGCCGTCAACGGTTCCAGCTATGGCATTTCCCTGGTCCACGAGCCCTCCGAGCTGCCTGCGGCTATCGCCAAGGCGTTTGAGTTTGGCGACAAAGTGCTGGTCGAGAAGTGTATCGAGGGTACCGAGATCACCGTCGGCGTATACGGCGAGGATGACGTGCGCGCCCTGCCGATTGTCGAGATCCGTAAGCCCGAGGACTGCGAGTTCTACGATCTGGACGTGAAGTATGTCGACCCTACGGACATCCATCGCATTCCGGCGCAGATTTCGCCCGAGAACTACGCTCGTGCCCAGGAGCTTGCCTGTGCTGCCCATAAGGCACTCGGCTGCCTGGGTATCTCGCGCAGCGATTTTATCGTGAGCGAGGACGGCCCCGTTATCCTCGAGACCAACACGATTCCCGGCATGACCGATACGTCGCTGTATCCGGATGAGATCCGCCACACCGACGACATGACGTTCCCGCAGGTCTGTGACAGCCTGATCCGTATGGGTCTTCGTCGAGCGGGCATTGCATGCTAATCGAGGACGCGGTTTCGTCAGGAACGCCGCAGTTTGTCATCGACTCCTATGCCACGCTTGCCGAACGCGCCAAAACGCAGTCCTTCGGCCTTATCGAGGAAGATGTGATTGTCCTCGATACCGAGACCACGGGTCTTTCGGTGCAGGACAATGAGCTGATCGAGATCTCGGCGGCCCGTCTTTCGGGCCGCGAGGTCGTCGACCGCTTCGATACCTTCGTGCATCCCAAGCAGCTGATTCCCGCCGAGATTACCGAGCTCACGAGCATTACAAATGCCGATGTGGCAGATGCCCCGTCGGCCGTTGAGGCCGTCGCCGCTCTCGCCGATTTTGTCGGTGGTTGCCCGGTGATCGCACATAACGCCACGTTCGACCGCTCGTTTATCGAGTCGGTCAAAGGCGGCGTCAACGTGAGCGATATTTGGATCGATTCGCTGGCGCTGTCGCGCATCGCGCTTCCGCGCCTGGCCTCGCACAAGCTGTCTTTTATGGCCGATCTGTTTGGCTGTGACTCGGTATCACACCGTGCCAATGCCGACGTCGACGCTCTGTGTGGCGTATGGCGCGTGTTGCTCGTGGCGCTCACCGACTTGCCCCAGGGCCTCATGGCGCGCCTAGCCGACATGCACTCGGATGTGCCTTGGTCCTATCGTCCTATCTTCTCATTCTTGGCAGGGCAGAACCCTGGTTCTATCTTCTCTCTCAGCGCCGCTCGTGCTGACGTTCTCAAGGCCGATCGCGCCGACGATCGGGTGGACGCCGACGAACTGCCGGTCCTCAAGATGCCGAGTCGTGAGGAGATTGAGGCAGACTATGCGCCAGGTGGCCTGGTCAATCGCATGTATCCCACCTACGAGCCGCGTGATGAGCAGATCGCGATGGCGCTCGAGGTCCGCGATGCGCTGGTCACGGGCACTCATCGTGTAATTGAGGCGGGCACGGGCGTTGGCAAATCGATGGCCTATCTGGTGCCTTTTGCCGAGGCAGCACGCCGTAACAACATCACGGTTGGTATTGCGACCAAATCGAACAATCTTGCCGACCAGCTCATGTACCATGAGCTGCCAAAACTTGCCGAGCAACTGGACGGTGGTCTGTCATTTTGCGCTCTCAAGGGGTATGACCACTATCCGTGCCTGCGCAAGCTCGAGCGCATGAGCCGAGGCCAGGTCGAGATTACCACCAAGCGCGATCCGGCGGACACGCTCACGGCGGTCGCGGTCATTATGGCGTACGTCTGCCAATCAGCCGATGGCGACCTCGACTCGCTCGGCATTCGGTGGCGCAGCGTCAACCGCCCCGACTTTACGACGGCCTCGCGCGAGTGTGCCCGTCGCCTCTGCCCGTTTTTCCCTGATAAATGTTTGGTCCACGGTGCTCGCCGTCGTGCGGCGCATGCCGATGTGGTGGTCACCAACCATTCCCTGCTGTTCCGCAATGTCGCGGCTGAGGGCAGGATTTTACCCCCGATTCGTCATTGGGTAATCGACGAGGCCCATTCCATCGAGCGCGAGGCGCGCCGCCAGTGGGCGCGCGTGGTGTCGGCGGACGAATCACGCGTTCTGTTTGAGCGCCTGGGTGGCTCGAGCACCGGCGCGCTAAGCCAGGTTTCCCGTGATTTGGCAACCTCCGAGGGCTCTACGCTCTATTTGGGCCTTACTGCCAAGGCGACGTCGACGGTTGCGCGCGCGAGCATGGCAATCGCCGACGTGTTCGATGGCGTTCGCGAGCTCGGCCGCCGTGCCCGTGGGGGTTATGACAATGCCAATCTATGGATTGGCCCCGAGTTGCGCGAATCTGACGACTGGCATGATTTCTTACAGTCGGCCTACACAGCCATCGACGCATTGGAACAAGCTGACAAAAGCGTCGAGGCGCTGGTGCAAGCCGTCGCCGCCGACAAGCCCGAGGTTGTTGTCGACCTGGGTGATATCTCGCGCCGCCTGCACGAGCTGGTCGAGAACCTCAAACTCATCATTGATGGCACCGATGAACACTACGTATATTCGCTGCAGGTCAATCGCAGGTTGCGTGCCGGCGGAGAGTCAGTGACCGCAGAGCGCATCGACATTGGCGAGGCCTTGGCAACCGAGTGGCTGCCCGAGGTTCACACGGCTATCTTTGCCTCGGCAACCATGACGGTGTCCAAAAGCTTTGAGCACTTCAACCATGCTGTCGGCCTCGATCGCATCGGTGCTTCAACATCCTCATCGCTGCACTTGGACTCGAGCTACGACTTCGATTCGAACATGGCTGTAGTCGTTGCGGGCGATATCCCCGATCCGCGCGATCGTGAGAGCTATCTTACGGCGCTCGAGCGCGTGCTGGTCGACGCCCATCTTGCCATGGGCGGATCGGTGCTCACGTTGTTCACCAATCGGCGCGACATGGAAGACCTGTACGCCCGCGTTGAGCCCAAGATGGCCCGTGCGGGTCTGGAGCTCAACTGCCAGCAGCGCAACTCATCTCCTCGTCGCCTGCGCGACCGGTTTATCAACGAGCCGACCTCGTCGCTTTTTGCGCTTAAGGCCTTCTGGGAGGGGTTTGACGCCAGCGGCGAGACGCTGCGTTGCGTCATCATTCCCAAGCTGCCGTTCTCGAGCCCCACGGACCCGCTCTCGTGCGAGCGCAACCTGCGCGAAGACCGCGCTTGGGCGCGCTATTCGCTGCCCGAGGCGGTGCTCGAGGTTAAGCAGGCGGCCGGCCGCCTTATCCGCTCGTCGACCGATTGCGGCGTGCTGATTCTGGCCGACCCGCGCCTGGTGACGAAGGGCTACGGGAAGAAGTTCTTAACGTCGCTGCCCACGAGCTCCTACCAGCGCATCGAATCGGCGCAGATCGGGCACTATCTGCAACTGTGGCGCGCACGTCACGAGCGGCGGCGCTAAAGCGGACAGACGAGGGTTTTTGCCATATCGCACAGACGCTTTGACAGGGCGGGGTCATCCAAGATGCGGATGGCTCCGCCCGCTGCGATTATCTGGCTCAGTAGCCAACGCTCGGAGCCGTAATGCACGGTTACCGTTGCCGTGTCTGCCCCGCCGCGCTCGATGAGGGTGATGCCGGCCCAGTCCAGATGCTCCGCCATATCGAATGGCATCAGGAGCTTTGCGCTACGCTGCGTCCGGGCAAGGGAATCGTGGAGGGATGCGACGTCCGGTGCGTGAGGCACGACGGAGTCTTCCGTCAAGGTGAGTCCCTCGATTTTATCCATGCGATAGGTGCGCTGCTCATCGACCGCGATGTCCCAGGCAATTAGGTATGTTTGGTCGCCGTTTACCGTAATGCGCAAGGGGTCGACCAGACGCTCGCGTGGCCGCTCATCGTCCATCGAGCGATACGAGATGCGGCAGCGAACGCCGTCCTGAATGGCGCAGCTCAGCTGCTGCCAGTGCGACCCGTGGTTGACGGTGTCAAAGACGCGCTGGTTATAGCCGAGCTCTTCGGGCAGAAGAGCATGTCGAATCCGAGCCGCCGCCTGGGGCTCGATCCCCAACGATTCAAGTTCATGGTTGAGCACAGCGCCCTCGGCGGCACTCAGGCGCAGCGGTAGCACATGCCCGGCGTCACCGGTGAGGACCACACGCTCGCCGTGGCATTCGCAGATGATGCGCGCACCCGATTCTCGGTCCGCGAGCGTCGAGACGATCTCGAGAATCTCGTCGAGCGACACCCCCGTGATGTCAAAGCGACTGCAAATCTCGGTTCGTGTCATGCCGCTCTCGCCGGCGGCGTAGAGGGCCTCCATGATGTCGATGGCGCGCGAGAGTCTCTGCTCGCTGGTGAGTTTACGCACGGGCATGCTCATGCACCGTCCTTTCAATGAGGTGGTTCCACGCCTGCTTGAGCGATTTGGGGGCCATGGGCCTCATGCCGTCCGTGGCGTGGGCCATGCAAAATGAGGCGGCGGCTTCAAGGTCACGCACGTCAACGGTCCAGGTCCATCCCGCATCGGTGTGTGCGAGCTCACCTCGCCCGCGCGTGAGGCCGTTGATCATATCGATCTGCGTCTGAGGGGCGAACGAGAACGTGGCTGCAACGGGCGGTCGGTCGGCAAAATCGAATTCAAAGAACAGATAGTCGTTGAGATAGAAGTCCGCGGGAATGGCGTAGGCCTTCGAAGGACGCCAGGCGCGAACGATACGGTCGCAGCGGAATGTCCTGATGTCGTCGGTGACATTGTCGAGGCCGCAGAAGTACGCCACGCCCTCGCGCTCGAACATGCCGTAGACGCAGACGGTACGTTCTTTCTGCTCGCCGCGTCCGTTCTGATATAAAAATCGCAGCGCGCACCGCTCGGCAAAGGCGCTCCATACCGCATCGACGGTGGGAGAGCGGCGGATCGGTGCTTCGTCCGCCGTCGTCCTGCCGGTGAGGTAGGCAATCTTGGAGCGAATATCGGCAAGCGGCGCGGCAAAGGTGGATGAGCCGGCCGCTAACGTCTGGTCGATGGCGTTGAGCAGGATATCGGCGTCGTCTGCGGTGATGAGGCCGCCTGCAGCAAACGTGTGCTCGCGGTCGATTGTCCACGAGCTTTCCTCGGTCTCCTGCGCACCGGCGGGGCGAACCTCCTTGATTAAGATGCCACGCTCGAGCAGTTTGTCACGATCGCGCCGAAACTTGCGCTTATCCGAGTCGATATTGCCCGAGCCATATCCCAGGTCAGAATCCAAGACGATCTGCTCGGTCGTCAGCGGTTCGGGGGAGCTGTTGAGCACAAAGAAAAGATTGAGGATGCGCTGAGCCGTTTTATCGAAACTTGGCTCCGAATTCCCCTTTTTAATTGTCGCGGTCGCGTCGCTTGCCGTCATAGAGTCCTCGCATGAGAAGGTGGTTTGCTGCCATGATTTTAGTCCGATATGGAGATTAGGCTATATCCTTGTCCGCTCGGGGCGTTAAGATGGCCCGAATTCGGTCGTTTGCGCTCGCTCGGGGTATACTTTCGACTATATACGGTTCTAATGTGCAAGCATTGGGCCTATTTGTCGGATTATGGATGTGGAGCGCACATGGCGAACACCCAGAACTATATTAACCACCTGCTGCAGAACACCGGCATTACGCCGGCATGCAGCGAAGAAGAGCGCTTGGCTGCCGAGGATATCGCTCAGATCTTCCGCAACCACGGCTTTGATCCCGAGGTTCAGGAGTTCAATGCCCCGGCGCCCAGTAGATTGGCATTTGCCGTTACCGGTATCCTTGCGTTTGCCGGCGCCTTGCTGATGGGCATTGGCGGCGGTATCGGCTTGGTCGGCACCTTGCTGGCCATTGTCGGTGCCGTACTCTACGTGCTCGAGCGCACGGGCCACCCCGTGGTTTCGCGCCTGGGTAAGACGGGCGTGAGCCAAAATGTCATTGCCTACCACAAGGCCTCGGGCCCGCTTGCGTCTCCGCGCAACCGCCCGGTGGTCGTTGTCGCACACTACGACTCTCCCCGTGCTGAGCTGCTCGCCCGCGAGCCTTATGCTTCGTATCGTGCGCTCATCGCCAAGCTGTTGCCCGTTGCCACGGTTGCCCCTGCTGCCGTTGCCATCTTGCGTATCCTGCCGCTCCCCGGCGCGCTCAAGGTTCTGCTGTGGATTGTCGCGATCCTCGCTTCCCTCGTTGCGCTCGCCAACGCGGCAAACATCATTTCTAACCGCTACATTCTTCCCTATACGTCCGGCGCGGTGTGCAACAAGTCTTCTGTCGCCGCTATGCTCGGCGTTATGAACAACGTTGCTCCCTTCCAGGGCGAAAACGAGTTTCCCGACGATGTTCCGTTCGATACCTATTTTGGGGAGCAGAAGCGTCGTGCCGAGGAGATGGCGCGCGCAGCAGCGGAGTATGCCGCGGCCCAACAGCAAAACGACTACGGCAATACCATCGAGTATGAAGAGCCTACCTACGCCGAGGATGAGTTCGGTCAGCCGATTGCTCCCGACGCTCAGGCCGAGCCCGAACAGGGTGAGGATTTCGACGAGCAGATCGAGGGCTTTGAGGGTGCGTCTGCCGACGAGACGCTGATTGGCGCCATCGTGCCCGAGGATCAGAATCAGGCTGTCCAGGCCGAAGAGTTCAATGACGAGGTTTCCGCTGCCGAGCCGGCGGAGGAGCCTGTCGCGGCCGAGCCCGAGTCCAAGCTCTATCGCAATGCCGCCGGCAACATCCGCTTTGGTTCGGATGCCATCCGTGCGCTCGGGATGCTTCCCGAGTCGTGCACGCTCGATTACGAGGAGGGCGAGGAGCCGACGTTTGAGCCCGAGCCTGCCCCCGTCGTGACTGCACCTGCGCCCGCCGTCACCGTGGATGATGAGTCTGCCGCGGTTACCGCTGCCGTTGCCGAGCTCGAGGCGGTGTCCGCGATCGATCCCGCGGCAGGACTGGACATTTTGGCCCCCGCCGCGCCGGCGCAAGACGTTGCGGACGAGTCTGACGACGATTACGTTGAACAGCCGAGGCGCGTGTCTTACGAGAGCGATACTGATTTCTCGGCCGAGATTCCCGCGGCAACGCCCCATGCCGATATTGCATCCGCGTTCTCTTCGATTGGCGCCAGCGCTTCCAACTTCTTTAAGGGTGCGCTTGCAAAGGGCAGGAAATTTGTCGACGATTTCGAGGAGAAGCGCGCTGCCGCACGCGAGACTGCCGAGCAGGAGGCTATCGCTCAGCAGCAGGCAGCCGAGGCGGCACGTGAGCGCGCGGCGCAAGAGTTCGAGCAGAACGAGGCTGTGCAGTCCGTGCCCGTCGACGCTGCCAAAGCTACGACGTCCTTTGAGTCCCAGCAACCGGCGTCCGCGGATGTTGTTGAGGCGACGACGTCTTTCGAGGCTCAGCAGCACGTCGATAGCACCATGTCGTTTGATGCCGCGCAGTTCGATTCCACGATAACGTTTGAAAAGCAAGGCACCGCGATTGCCGAGTCCCTTCCTGTTTCCGATGAGCGGGGCGATGCGGCAGACGATGACGAGTCTATTGATGCTGCCGCAATCCAAGATGCCGCCGAGGACGAGCCCGTCGAGGCCAACTCTGACGAAGAGCAATACGCAACAGCCGAGCAAGATGATTCGACCGAGGTCGAGCAGGAGGAAGTGCCTGCGGTTTCCGAGGCTCCCGAGACAGACGGGTCGAGGCCTTACTCCACGCAGATTTTCACCATGCCGATCCCGAGTGGTTCCGGTGCCACGGTTGCCGATGTCGCTCCCACTCAGGACGAAACGGTCGATTCCCTTATGGCCCAGATTTCCTCCCAAGCATCGCCGCGTCCGCAGGTGAATGTTCCCGATCCGGCGTCGGCACCGTCGCCTGCACCCTCCTCGTCTCCGCTGGCTTCGGTCCCCGATCCGTCGCTGCCGTCGATGAAGCAGACAAACGTTGCGTCTCGCACGTCGCTGTTCGACCTTCCCGATCCCTCCGCACAGGTCAACGACCCCTTTGCTACCGCTCAGGGTCCCGAACCCACATCGGCACCCGTTGCGCCTCCTATGCCCGTTGCGTCGGGCGCACAGCCGATCGAGACCATTTCGGCTCCCGCCCCTGCGGCACCTAAGTCTCGCAAGCGCGGCCTGGGCGGCCTGTTCGGTCGTAAAAAGAAAAACGAACAGGACAGCATGAGTGACTGGCTGGGCGTCGAAGACGATTACGATGCCAAGAAGTCCGGTCGCGGCATCGGTTCGTGGGATAATTTCGAGGACGATAACGATGGCTGGAAGGGCGGCGCTACGTCTTCCGACGGTGCTTCTTCCGAAGATATGCTCTCGGCTGTCGCTTCTATGGGCGACGATGAGCTGCTCGGTCACGATATCTGGTTTGTGGCAACGGGCGCCTCGGATTGTGATGGCGCCGGTATGAAGGCCTTCTTGGCTTCGCATCGCGATAAGCTCCGCGGCGTCTTCTTCATCAATCTTGAATCCGTCGGCGCCGGTAGGCTTTCGGTGGTGACGGTTGAGGGCGAACAGCAGCTGCTCAAGGGCGATCGCCGCATCATGAACCTGGTCAGCAAGGTGTGCAAGTCGTTCCATGTCGATTGTGGCGCGCTCGAGATGCCCTATGCCAAGACCGATGCCTACGCCGCGCTCGAGGCGAGCCGCCGAGCCCTCACCATCGCCGGCGTGGACGGCACGCGTCTGGCTTGCGCTCGTACCGAGGACGACCTGCCCCACAATGTCAACCCGACGAACATTGCCACGGTATCCGAGGTCGTGACCGAGGTTATCCGCCGTTCGTAGACGGAGCTCTAAGGAGTCAACGTGTTTTCGTATATTAAGCGCCATTGGCCTGTCTACGTGATTTTGACCTTGATTGCCATTGCGTTAGGGTTTGGAGCTGCCTACATCGTGGGCGCGAAGGGCTCGACCCCCGCCTCCGCAATCAGCGAAGAGGTGGAGCAAGAACAGAGCACGGGTGCCGATGGGATTCCTGAGTCCGAGCAAGCAATCGTTGATGGTGGATCTTCGTCTGCAGAGTAGATGCGGCGATTTAAATGACTGA
>NZ_QRJA01000010.1:0-17323 GCF_003471405.1 Collinsella sp. AM20-15AC | reverse complement strand
ACGGAGGGCGGGCGGGGGGGGGCCCTGGCCCCCCCGCTTTTTCATCGCGCTAGCGCTTCTTTGGGATTGACCTAAGGCGAGCGAACCATAGGGCTGCGGCACCCGAGGTCAGGAGCGCGGTGATGCAAGCGGCGATGGGAGCTGATCCTGTTGCCGGTAGGTCCTGCGGTAGGGTACAGCGTTGAATGACACTGTCCTCGTCATGTGACTCAAGTTTATCGCCGCCGCCGTTGCGGCAAAGATCGACGCGTGCGCTGTTGGTGAGTGCAGTTTGGGGTGTGTAAGCCGACGTTGCCTGCATGTGCACGACTGCGCCCCGAGCATCTGTGCCAAGGATTGCTTTGGCATCGTCAAGGTCGTCGTGCTCATCTTTGAGATCATCACGGGTCCAAGAATCCGTATCGCTTCGAGTCGTAAAGTCGGCGGCTACCGCACCGTATTCAATGCGAATGCCCGTCACGACGGTATTGGATGCAAGGTCGAGTTCTTTCGCCTCGAGTGTGGCGGATTCCGTGGTCGAGACATCCGCCTTCCAGAGGTGCCAGCCGTCGTAATCGACGAGGCGGCAATCTTCACCCAGACTCTCTTTTACTTCGTCGGACTCAAGCCAAGGATTTTCGTGCCCATCGTCAAGCGTCGCGTTTGCCGGCTCATCGACGTCTGTCGAGTCCAACGGCGTCGTGCGATACCACACGTTGCACAGACCGTTGAGGTCGCCGATGGCGACGGGGGTTTCGATTGAGACGAATCTCGCCGTGCCGTCTTTGGCGCACTCAAGATCATCGGTAATCGTAAACTCATCAACCCAAGTAGCGGAATCGTTTCGAGCATCGATGGTATAGGAGAAAAGCCCATCCGTATTGGTTTGCATCGCGGCGCGGTTTTTTCCATCGCCGTTAGCCAACAGACCCTTCCCGATAGGTTGGACAAGTTCCTGACGCTTGTCGACCTGTCCTTTGATCTCGATGGGCGCATCCTTCATCGCGACGGATTGGACTTCTCCCGTATCCTTTATTTCAAACGTTATCTCCTCGGCAAGGTCATAGGTCCGCGGAGACATCGTTTCGCGCAACGAGTAGGTACCGGGTGCAAGATGTTCGATGCGGTGCGGCTTGTCGGATGAGGCCCAGGAGTCTATTTCGGTTTTATCGGGACCATATAAGGTGAGCTGTGCGCCTTTCACTTCCTGCTCTCCGCTTGCATCGACCTTGGAGATATCAACCTTGGTGTAATCGTCGGATACGTTAAGCCGTGCTTCCACAACGGGTGTTTTCTGGTCGGCATAGGTAAGGTCGACGATATGATGCGTCCGGTCGAGCAAGAAGCCGGTCGGCGCTTGAGTCTCGACAACCTCGTAGCGTGCGGTGCCAGATCCCAGCGGGAGGTCGTCCGCGCGTGCTTCTCCAGTTTCATCCGTCGTGACGGTAGCGACAGCCTCGCCGTCGAGCGCGGCAATGCTACCGTCGGGGCGCACGATATCACCTAAGGCACGGATCTCAAAGATGGCGCCCGCGAGGCTGCTGCCGTCTACGGCATCGGTTTTAACGATCCTGATGTTTCCGGTCGCGGCGTGGTCATAATACGAGACGATTGCAACGGGCGTTAGGTTTATATCGGCGGGTATGTTTACCTCGATCTCTCCGCCGACAAGATAGGGCTCTTTGGCCGAAGTTTCGCGTACATAATAGGTGCCCGGCACGAGCGATTCGGGCAGTGTGACGGTGCCGGTCGCGTCAGTCGTAAAGGTGTCCATTACGTTATGTGCTGGATACCAGCATGTTTGTGAGACAGGTTTGTGATTGCTGTCGAGGAGTTGGAAGGTGAATCCGGCTAGGGGAACAGAGGCGCCTGTTTGGGCATCGCGTTTTACAATCTGGAGATGCGTCGACAGAGCGTGGTTGTCCACGATATATTGAAGCTCGGCGCCGTCGGAAATCTGATTGGCCTCGACGGTCCATTCCCCCGCACGTTTAAAACCCTCGGGGACGGTTTCCGGAACCTCACGAACCGTGTAGCCGGCGCGGTCGTATGGGACGGCTCCGTGGACACCGGCTGGTCGCTTGCCTGTGCCGAACCATGCTTCGGGCTGGTCTTTGGTGGAGGCAAAGCCATAGATGTTTGTAGTCAGTGTGCCAACAACCTGCTGAGAGCTGTTACTGACAACCTCAAAGACAACATCTCCTGCCGGCTGCTCCAGGCCGGATTGATCGCTATTGCCGTAGTCCTTGAATTTGGAAATCTCAAGGTCAAACGCAATGGGGATATTGGAAACGCGAGATTCGATCTCGACCACGCCTGAATCGCCGAGTTGGTCGGCTCCAACGGTGTAAGACCAACTGTCACCGGAGGGCAAATAGCCCTCGGGCGCCTTCGATTCATAGATGGTAAAGGTTCCCAGGGGGACATCGGTGAGGGTAGCTCGACCGCTTTCATCGGTCCTGAGAGTTTGTGTCCATCCAGGGGTTGATTGCGATACGCACACGAATTCTGCTCCTGCGAGCGAAGCTCCAACTTGGGGGCCTGCATTCGTTGCGGCGTCGAGCTTTACAATGCGCAAGGTAATGGTGCCGGGTTGTTCATCAATGGTGACGTATCCGCCGTTATTCGTCGTGGTAAAGGCAATGCGATCGTGCAGGGGGATATAACCAGCTGGCGCTGTTGTCTCAACTAGGTAGTATGCCGTGTTGGGTAGGAGTGTTGCCTGCGCTCGACCGTTGCTGTCCATCTGGACGGTGCCGACACGCGCGCCGCTGGCGCTCTCAAAAACATCGAATGTTGCCCCGTCAAACTGATAAGTATTGTTTCCGCTGGTAATAACGGTGTTCGCAGACTGCTTTTGGAAGGAAACAGAGACCGCCGGCAGTACATAGAGCATGTCTTGACGTTTGCTGCCGCCCGATACGGCCCCTAAATAGCGCCGCGCGCGGTGCGGAGCGGCTTTGATGCTTCCTGATTTTGCGTTGTCGTGGAGCCACCGCGCAGCCGCCACGACTTCATTGTCGGCGGTAAAGTGCCCACTCTTGGTTTTGCCCTGAGCGGTCGTGTAGGAGTATCTGCCGTCGACATGGGTAGTGCCGTTGAGCATCCATACGGCGAGTTGGGTGGCGGCGCGGGCGCGATCGGGTGAAAGATGGTAACCGCCAAACGACGTGGCGGTAGGATATCCGTGACAAACGATTGCCGCGAACTCGTCGTCGAGCCACACCCAGCCTTGATCAAAGTTGAGCCATGGGCCGCCCGGCTTGGTGGGCCCGGGGCGTTCCTGGTTCATGCAGTAGGCAATCGAGGCGTCTTGAGCTTCATATTTGCCGATGAAGAAGGGTCCACAATCATCGCTAATGGTGCGGAAGCCGAGCTGATCGTAGCCATCGACGGCAAATGCGGCGCCCGGTGCCAGGCAGCCGAAAAGCAGGAAGAGGAGCAGGAGCAGCGGACCTGTTGCGATTGCGCTGTGGACAGAGTGCGTGGGTGCGTTGGACATGGCTGCTCCTTATCCCTCGTGCGCCGCACGGGGAGGCTGCGACGCGTAGGATGAGGCTACCCCCGAGCTTCATGCGGGTAAGTACCGGAGCCTGACCAAAAGCTTGCCCAATTCCTGACAAATTGAGCTCAAATACAACAATCAAGCAAAAGCGCAGGTAGAAGATAAGGTGAACAGGAAGTCAAAGGTCCTCGTCTCCACAATTGACGCGATTTTCAAACGAATCTCCACAGCTAAAACAAGCATCGCCACCCTTGTATCGAACAAGACAACCGCGTTATACTATCCCCCACATATGCGGGCATCGCCAAGTGGTAAGGCATCAGCTTCCCAAGCTGACACTCGCGGGTTCGAGTCCCGTTGCCCGCTCCAAAAAAGTAAAAGCACGACACCGTTTCGGTGCCGTGCTTTTTTCAACAAAGCGCCGGGACTCGAACCCGACAGGGTGCGAGCGTTAAATAAACGCGAAGCGTTTATAGCGAGCAGGCAAGGGCGCCGATAGGCGACCGCAGCCGGTGCGGATTTGCGAAGCAAATACGCGGACGTCCCGTTGCCCGCTCCATCGAGCGCGGGAGACCTTGGGACGGCCAATTCAACAAACTCTCGCCCATCGTCTCCGTGAATCCGAGGAGATCGCCCGCAGCCGGTGCGGATTTGCGAAGCAAATACGCGGACGTCCCGTTGCCCGCTCCATCGAGCGCGGGAGACCTTGGGACGGCCAATTCAACAAAGTCTCCCCCATCGTCTCCGTGAATCCGAGGAGATCGCCCGCAGCCGGTGCGGATTTGCGAAGCAAATGCGCGGACGTCCCGCTGCCCGCTCCATCGAGCGCGGGAGACCTTGGGACGGCCAATTCAACAAACTCTCGCCCATCGTCTCCGTGAATCCGAGGAGATCGACCGCAGCCGGTGCGGATTTGCGAAGCAAATACGCGGATGTCCCCATGCCCGCTCCAATTCCAAAATGTTAGGTTAATGCCTGCTGCCCATACTCGCACCCGCGCACGGTACAATGGTTGAGTTACGACCAACGTGCCAATAACCAAAAAGGAGCCGCTATGATCGATCGCTATACCCGCCCGGAGATGGGACATATCTTCTCCCTCGAGAACAAGTATGCCATTTGGCAGGAGATCGAGGTTCTGGCCTGCGAGGCCCAGGCGGAGCTCGGCAAGATCGGCATTTCTAAAGACGAAGCCCAGTGGATCCGCGACCATGCCAACTTTGAGAAGGCGAAGGTCGATGAGATCGAGGAGGTCACGCGCCACGATGTCATCGCCTTCCTGACCAACATGAAGGAATATATCGACGCCGATGTTCCCGAGGGCGAGCCCAAGCCTAGTCGCTGGGTTCACTACGGTATGACCAGCTCCGACCTGGGTGATACTGCTCTGTGCTATCAGCTTACTCAGGCGTGTGACCTGATTATCGAGGACGTCAAGAAGCTCGGCGTGATCTGCAAGCGCCGCGCCTTCGAGGAGCGCAATACGCTCTGCGCCGGACGCACCCATGGCATCCATGCTGAGCCGATGACCTTCGGCATGAAGTTTGGTTCTTGGGCATGGGAACTCAAGCGCGACCTTGATCGTCTTGAGGATGCTCGCAAGAACGTTGCCTTCGGTGCCATCTCCGGTGCCGTCGGCACCTACAGCTCCATCGAGCCGTTCGTCGAGGAGTACGTCTGTGAGCACCTGGGTCTGGTTCACGACCCGCTGTCCACGCAGGTCATCAGCCGCGATCACCACGCCTATCTTGCCGGCGTGCTTGCCACTACAGCGGCCACCTGCGAGCGCATCGCGACCGAGGTCCGCAACCTGCAGAAGACCGATACACTCGAGGCCGAGGAGCCCTTCCGCAAGGGCCAAAAGGGCAGCTCCGCCATGCCGCACAAGCGCAACCCCATCACCATGGAGAAGGTCTGCGGTCTGTCGCGCGTCGTGAAGTCCAACGCCCAGGTCGCCTTCGACAACGTCGCCCTGTGGCACGAGCGCGACATTTCGCACTCTTCCGCCGAGCGTGTCGCCCAGGCCGATAGCTTCATCGCGCTTGACCATATGTTCCAGTGCCTCATTCGCGTTATCGACGGCCTGCAGCTGTATCCGGCCCGCATGATGGCCAACCTCAACAAGACCCGTGGTCTCATCTTCTCCTCCAAGGTGCTGCTGGCCCTCGTCGATACGGGCATCACCCGCGAGGACGCGTACGCCATTGTGCAGGAGAACGCCATGGCAACCTGGCATGAGGTACAGGATTGTGTCTCCGGTCCCACCTTTAAGGAACGTCTCGAGGCCGACCCGCGCTGCACCGTCAGCCAGGAGAAGCTCGACGAGATTTTTGATCCGTGGGACTTCCTCACCCGCATCGATACGGTCTTCGATCGCCTGGAGCAGCTGAGCTTCGAGTAGGGTTAACCTAATTCGACCGCTTGCGGATGCATTTCAACCTTTGGCGCCTTGCCCGTCTTGGGCGAGGCGCTTTTTTTACTGTCGCATATGCGCCCGGGTAATAAAATGAACTCCGACTGCTGTTTCGATGAAAGGGGGCACGTGCCCAGACGCATCAAGCGGGCCACCATCGTCTCGTTTACGCTCATACTCCTTGTTGCCGTCTGTGCGGGCGCCCTGACGTATACCGTTCGAAGCAGTTCTTCCTCCTCGAATGAAGCCGATAGAGATCTCCCGGTGCTCAAAATCGGCGTTACGGATAACGACCCCTATGTGTATGTCGATACCACGGGCGATTACGCCGGTATCGATATCGACATCGCCCGCGAGGCCTGCAAGCGTGCGGGGCTCAAGCCACAGTTTGTCGATATTGACTGGAACGATCGCGACCGGCTGCTCAAAAACGGTGATATCGATTGCCTGTGGTGTGACTATTCTCCCTGTTATCGCGAGGATAAGTATTACTGGACCGAGCCGTATCTAACCGTGACGGTCTCGGTTGCCGCCAAGAAAACGAGTGGCATCAAGTCCTTGGCACATCTCGATGGAAGTAAGACCATTGCGGTGATTGCGGGTTCGGTGAGTGAACGCCGATTGCTTGCGGGGGATCTGGGGGTCTCGTCGGACGTTCAAATCAAATCATATGGCTCTGCCGAACTCTGCAAAGCCGCTCTAGTCAAAGGGTACGTTGACTGCTGGATGGCGGATGTCCAGTCGCTTGACCGACTCGTTGCTCAGTATCCCGGCGTTTACCGTGTGTTTGCCGACAATGTTATGACGGTTGACTTGGGCGTCGCGTTTGATGACAGCTATGAAGGATCGGTCGTAAAGGATCTCAATACCGCGCTGTTCGACATGGATCGAGATGGCACGATTGACCGTATTGTGGGCAATTACAAGACAGGAGCGACGACGGGCGGGCAAGGAGGAAATTCATGACAACTGATGAGCATCGCTTGAGTCGAAAGACTCTGAACGTCATAGCTGCCAGCGTTATTGTCAGCGCCGTCTTGTTAGGCCTGTTGTATACGGTTGGAACCCATCGCTGCCTCGAAAAAACGCTTGGGTTTGGCCAAGAAACCATGGTGTTTTTGGAGAACGCTTGCGAAAAATATGACCGCTACGAACAGGGGAGAAAAACCGAGGCGACGCACGATTTGCTCGCCGCGGTCGAATCGTTTGTGACGTTCCTGTCCTCTGATCGCGTTGAGGTTAACGACGATCTTATCGAGCAATTTGTCCATGCCGAGAACCTTTCGGGGCTGATGGTCATGGACTCCGATGGCCATATGGCTGCCCACTACGACATCGATGGTCGCGATCCGCTCATGTTGTGGCGAGATGAGTTGGCCTGTTCGCCGGTCGCATCGATGTATCAAGGTTCCAAAGTGACCTACTCAACTGTCGATGAGCGCCGTGGTGTCGTTTTTGCCGTCTGTGCTGTTCCGTATGGCGACGGCGTTGCCCTGGCATACCGCTCACTTGTTTCCGATACGGCGGACGACTATTCATATGCCATAGCCGACGTGCTTTCGAACAGTACCTTCCACCAGGGTCCCACGGTGCTTGTTATGGAGGATGCGGAGATTGTCTCATCCAACAGTGCCGATGCTGACGTGTCGCTCGCCCGACTCCTCACCAGCGTAGGAGTTGAGTGGAAAGACGACGGCCTGACGCGCATCGAATATCGAGGAGACGAATGGTATGCCGTGCGTGCGGCATATAAGGACTACCGCCTGTTTGCGCTATATCCCAAATCTGAGGTCATGTCTGACAGGATTTCATTTGTCGCCGTCGGCGTCTTGGTGTGTCTTGCGTTTTGGGTTGTGGTGCTGTTGGCTCGAAATATCGTTGACCACCGCAATTTGGTCGAAAAGGATAAACAGCTCGGCATTATCAATGCCATAAGCGCCATCTACGATTCGACCTTTCTTTTGCATCTCGACACCCTCGAGATCGAGGGGATCAATATGTCGCCGGCGATAGCGAAGATATTTGCCGAGCACAGCGAGGCATATGACTTTATGGACACGGTCTGCCGGGATATCGTGAGCCCCGAAAGCCGCGAAGCGGTTGTGGGACTCGTAGATATAAGTTCGCTTCGTGAACGTATGGAGGGCGTACCGTACTTGGCTGCCGAGGTGCGAGATTGTCGAGGCGCTTGGTACTCGCTACAGGTTGTCCCCCAGCATCGCGATGAGCAAGGCCGGCTGGAGTCGGTCGTCGTGGCGACGCACAACATATCGATGGTCAAGCATGCCGAGGAGCTGTCATATCAAGACAAACTGACGGGGCTTCGCAACCGCAACTATCTTGAATCGCGCGGAGATAGCCTGGTAAACGAGGACTTGCCCGTGAGCGTGATTATGTTGGACTGCAATTATCTCAAGCGGACCAACGACATCTATGGTCACGAGATGGGGGATGAACTGCTGCGACGGACGGCGTCCGTGCTGCGGCGGGTGGCTGGTGCGGATTATCTGCCGATGCGCCTTGGCGGCGACGAGTTTTTGCTGGTTTGCCCCCATACTGACAACGAGTCTGCGCTCGGGCTGGAACAGGATCTTCGTCTCGGTCTTGCCGCGGTAAGCGATGAGGCCCTGACGGTCAGCGCATCGATTGGCGTGGCGACCGTCGAGACGGCTGGAAATACGCTGGCCGATGTATATCGTGTCGCCGACCACAATATGTATCGGGAGAAGCGCACGGTCCACGCGCAGGGTGCGGACTGCTAATCTTGCCCCCGCGAGTCCATGCATCGTAGGATGTTGAATCGGTGCTTGCGATAATAAGTCGGCCCAGGCGGGGATAATAGACGTCTGAAATTTCTTTCTGAGAGGGGATCTCAATGATTAGTTTTGACTACAAGCCGCAGGGTGTATGCTCTCGCAATATTCACCTCAATCTCTCTGACGATGGCAGCAAGGTGCTGGGCGTTGAGTTTACCGGCGGCTGCGATGGCAACCTCAAGGCCATCTCCAAACTGGTCGAGGGCGCTCCTGCCGACCGTGTGATCGAGGTTCTTGCCGGCAATACCTGCGGCATGAAGAAGACCTCCTGCGCCGATCAGCTCACGCGCGCTATCGAGGCCGCTCGCGCCGAGATCGCCTAATGGGTATCGCCGACCACGTCAAGAACGGAATATCGCGCCGCGGCTTTGTGCTCGGAGGGGCTGCCGCGGGCGCTGCCACGGTGCTTGCCGGATGCTCAAAGAAAACGGGTACCAGCGACGATGCTGCCGGCGAGCCACAAGTTATCAAAGACGACTCAAAGATTGTCTCGATTACGGATGAGTATGAGGCCGTCGATATCGATCTTGAGCCCATGGCGACATGGACATTGCCCTTGGGTACGCTGCTGTACTACTGCGACGGCGATTACGCCGCGGCGATGATGGCCCCGGAGTCTGCGTTACATGCCAACACGCTTGGCGTGCTCAACTTGGGCGACGGCTCGCTTACCACATTAATCGAGGATCCTATCGAGGGCACGGGATATGCATTTTACGATGTCCGTGCCGGCGATGGCGTGTTTGCGTGGGTTGAGATGAACTTTGCCAATTCATCGTGGAAGCTCTACGCTCAAAATCTGTCGGGCGCTTCGCTCTCTGGCGACGTGGTTGAGCTCGATCGGGGTGGCAAGGACTATGATCCGCCACTGTTTACGGCGTTCGGGTCATCAGTCATCTGGTATAAAATGCCTTCGGCAGGCGGCAATAAAACGAGTAGTGATTCGTTTTGCTATCGTCGCTCGCTTGATGAATCCAAGGCCGAGACAATTTGGAAATCGACGGGCCGCTTTGCATCGGCCCCGCGTGCGAGCGACGGCATTTTGACCATCTCGCCGCGTGTCCGCAACGACGAGGGTGTCTACTACGGCATAACGGCAATCGATCTGACCGACGGCAACAACACCAAACGTGCCCAGCTAGTCCTTCCCTCGTCAGTCTCGCCTTTCGAGGCCGTATATATGGGCGATACCTTCGTGTTTTCTATCGAGGCGACCTATAGTGGCGTGGGCAGCTTGGGCAATATGGGCACGTATATCGGTAATGAGGGAGGGCCGTACCTCTTCCTGTCACGCGAGCCGCTCGCATGTGCGGCTGGCAAGAAGAATAAATACCTTGTTAAGGTGCAGGCATCGCATTTCCTGATCGACACCTCTGCCAAGACCTATGGCTCGCTGCTGTCGCCCGACCGTGCTTTGGAGTATGGCGATTATCCAGCTACGGCGGGAAAATCGGACTCATTCCTTACGTACGCCACGGTGCGCAACAGCCAGGGTATACCAGAGACGGTCACGGCCCGCCTATTCTCTCTTTAAGCTTAGAGGGGTTAAAAAGGCGCCAACAGGGGAATAAACGCGTTGTAATTGTGAGTACCGCCCGCCGAGCTGCCGCGTCATAGCGGCATCCGGCGGGCTCAGGTGCGTTAAAATGGGCTTGTTCTTAGCTAATTGAGACGGGGGGGCCGTGTTATGGCTTCAGATGCAAAAAAGATTCTGCTGGTCGAGGATGAGAAGGCAATCCGTGACGCCGTCGCTGCCTATCTCGAGCGCGAAGGCTACTGGGTTGTGGGTGTCGGCGACGGCCAGTCCGCGATCGAGGAGTTCGAGAAGCATCAGTTTGACCTGGTCGTGCTCGACCTTATGCTCCCCAAGATCCCCGGCGAGCGCGTTTGCCGCACCATTCGCGATACCTCGGATGTCCCCATCATCATGCTGACTGCCAAGGGCGAGATCGAGGACCGTATTATCGGTCTTGAGCTCGGCGCCGACGACTATCTGATTAAGCCGTTCTCGCCGCGCGAGCTTGTCGCGCGCGTACGCGCCTTGTTCCGCCGTGCCCATCAGGCCGACGAGCCAGCCGTCGAGGTACTCGACTTCGGCGATCTGGTCATCGATATCTCGGGCCACAAGATTTTGGTCGAGGGCAAGGAAGTCGACCTGACGGCTTCCGAGTTTAAGCTGCTCACCACGCTTGCCCGTCACCCCGGTCGCGTCTACAACCGCATGGAGCTGGTCGAGAAGGTGCTCGGCTACGACTTTGAGGGCTATGAGCGCACCATCGATAGCCACGTGAAGAACCTTCGCGCCAAGCTGGGCGATGATCCCAAGAAGCCCAAGTGGCTCTACACCGTCCACGGTGTCGGCTATCGCTTCGAGGCTCCGGCCAAGACCGATAAGTCGGACGAGAAATAGGGAAATCACATATGACACCTGCGCGCTTTGAAATCGGACAAAAGCACAAGCAGGAGAGCGAGGCGGGTTCCAAGGCTAGTTGGAACACGCCTCGTTCCGATTCACGGCCAACGATGAGCTATTCCTCGCGCATGGCACTTGCTTTTGCTCTGACATCGCTCATGACGGTATTGGTGCTGGTGGGCGTGGTCTCTGTTGTGTGGGGCACGGTCTTTTCGGATTACACGCGCTCCAATATCGTCGAAATCGCAAATTCCGCTGCCGAAAAGCTTGCGACGTCGTATGAGGAAAACGGCAACTGGACTGCGGGCGAGCTGCGCACGGTCGCGACATCGAGTTTGGTGTCCGACGACCTGAGTATGCAGGTCGTCAACAAGAAGGGCGTTGTCGTCTATGACGACTCATGGCCTTCGGCAAGTGCGACCGCCGATGTGCGCGAGAGCGAATCAGCGTCGAGCAGCTCGAGCGGTAAAAAAGCATCGCATAGCCCGGTCTCGTCTGCTCCAACCGACTCCGATAGCGTTGCTAACGTCGAAATCATAACGTCTTCCGGCGAGCATGTCGGACAAGTAAAGCTGTGGGCCATCGGCTCCGACGCTCTGCTCACCAAGGCGGACTCTGCGTTTAGGGAGAAGACCTTTAACGCCATGGCCCTCGCCGCAGTTGTTGCAATCTGCATTTCGGTCGTTATCGGATCGCTCGTGTCGCGCATGCTCACCAAGCCGATTCATCGTATTACCAGTACCGCAAAGCAAATCCGTGACGGCGACCTGTCGGCTCGCACGGGACTGCGCGGTGATGACGAGATCGATCAGCTGGGTGAGACCTTCGATGAGATGGCCACTTCGCTCGAGAAGGATATGAAACACGAGAAACGTTTGACCTCGGACGTGGCTCACGAACTTCGTACTCCGCTTATGGCCATGCTCGCAACGGTCGAGGCCATGCAGGATGGCGTATATCCTACCGACGATGAGCACTTGGAGACTGTTGCTTCCGAGACGCGTCGCCTGGCTCGTCTGGTGCAGCAGATGCTCGACCTGTCGCGCATGGAAAACAGCACGGCTCCGCTCAACCTTGAGCCGGTGGACATGGTTCCTTTCGTGCGTTCCATCGTCAATGCCCAGGAGCGCCTGTTTGTCGACCGCGATCTGCGCTTGCGCTTTGCTGACGAGACCCAAGGTCACGACGATGTCGTCGAAGCCGATCCCGACATGATCACGCAGTGCGTCATCAATCTCATGAGCAACGCCATGCGCTACACCCCCGAGGGCGGTTGGGTCGTGGTGTCGGTGCTCAGTGACCGCAAGCATGTCAGTATTGCCGTTTCGGATACCGGCATCGGTATTGCCAAGGACGATCTGTCGCGCATCTTCGGTCGTTTTTGGCGCGCCGATGCCAGCCGTGCCCGTGAGGCGGGCGGTCTGGGCGTGGGCCTCGCCGTGACCAAGCAGATTGTCGAGCGCCATCATGGCTACATTTCCGTGGAGTCGGAGCTTGGAAAGGGTACGACTTTTACGATTCATCTGCCTCGCGAGCACACGGCGGACGCGGCATCTACTACAATGGAGCACTAGCTTTTCGCTATTCGGTGAAGGAGGGGTTTCGTCCCTGCCGCTCCGAGTTTGCGAAAACGTGCGGGAAAGAGCCCGCATTACTGTCGTATTTTGGTAAGGAGTGACTCACGTGACAACGATGGAGCGTCGTCCGGATTCCCGTGGCAAGGTTCGTGATATCTACGATGCCGGTGAAAACCTGCTGATGGTCGCCACCGACCGCATTTCTGCGTTCGACTTCATTCTTCCCGACGAGATTCCGTTTAAGGGAGAGGTGCTCAACCGCATCTCGGCATTCTGGTTCGATAAGTTTGCCGACATCGTTCCCAACCACCTCGTTTCCATCGACCCGGCGGATTTCCCCGAGGAGTTTGCCGAGTATCGTGACTACCTCGCAGGCCGCGCCATGCTGGTCAAGAAGGCCCAGACGATTCCTATCGAGTGCATCGTCCGCGGCTATCTGACCGGTTCGGGCAAGAAGACCTATGACGAGAACGGTACCGTCTGCGGCATTCAGCTGCCCGAGGGCCTGACCGAGGCCTCCAAGCTTCCCGAGCCGCTGTTCACGCCGTCCACGAAGGCCGAGATCGGTGACCACGACGAGAACATCTCGTTCGAGCGTTGCTGCGAGATCGTGGGCGATGACATCGCCACGCAGATTCGCGACCTTTCCCTCAAGATCTACAAGGCTGCCGCCGAGTATGCAGCGACCCGTGGCATCATCATTGCCGACACCAAGTTCGAGTTTGGTGTCATCGATGGCAAGGTTACGCTGATCGATGAGTGCCTCACGCCCGACTCCAGCCGTTTCTGGCCTGCCGCCAGCTACGAGGAGGGCAAGATTCAGCCCAGCTACGACAAACAATTCGTCCGCAATTGGCTCAAAGCCAACTGGGATATGACGGGGGAGACTCCGCACCTGCCCGCCGAGGTCATCGATGGCACGTCCGAGCGCTATCGCGAGGCCTTCCAGATCATCACGGGCTCCCAGTTCACAAGCATGAAGGAGAACGCGTAAGTGAGTACCCGCAGCGCCACGAACAAGCGCACGCAATCCCGCGAGGTTACCGGGGTTGCGCGCAAGTCCGCCGCATCCGCTAAGCCCGCCCGTCAGGCAGCGAGCTCTGTTCACGTCGTGCCGGCATCATCCAAGGCACGCCGCAAAGAGCTCGAGAAGGGCGAAAACCTGGAAGGCCTTTCCAAGGAGGAAAAACGCGCCCGCAAGGCCAAGCAGCGCGCCCGCGAGGATCGCATCTACACGGTGTCGAATATCCTTCTCAAGCAGGATGAGGACTACACCAAGCGCCGCCGTATTTGGTGGGCCGTGCTCGCTATCGGCATGGTGCTCGTCGTGGCAATTGGGGCTTCGCTCTACTTCGCTCCCGGCGGCACGGTGTCCAGCCCCGTTCAGATGGTCGGCATCGTTTTGTCCTACGTCATCATTTTGGGTGACTTTATTTACGACTTCGTTCGTATTCGTCCCCTGCGCAACATGTACCGCACGCAGGCCGAGGGCATGTCCGAGAACAAGCTCAACGCCCTTATCGAGCGCGCAGCTGCCGAGGAGGACAAGAAGGACTCCAAGAAGAAGTAGCGTTTGCATGCATACTTATCGCTAAGATATAAGGCGCGTCGTTTTTGCGGCGCGCCTTTTTACTGTTCTATATATAGGTAGATGGAGTGGCACATGATTCGAGCTGCCCTGACGGTCGAAGAAGCTCTGGAGGGCATGAAGGCCCTGGAGCCCAAGATTAAAAACTACGCGCGCCTGGTCGTCCGCAAGGGCGTAAACGTTAAGCCCGGCCAGGAGGTCGTCGTTCAGTCTCCGGTCGAGTGCGCGCCGTTTGCGCGCGTGGTGGTCGCGGAGGCATATGCTGCTGGCGCCGGCCACGTGACGGTCATTTGGGCCGATGATGCCGTGACAAGGCTCACGTACGAGCATGTCGAGAAAAGCTATTTTGAGCAAACACCCGAGTGGAAGCGCCTGCAGCTGGATTCCTTGGCCCAGGATGGTGCCTGCTTTGTCTTTATCGAGGGTGCGGATCCTGCGGCCCTCAAGGGTATCGATCCGGCCAAGCCGGCCGCGGCATCCAAGGCGAGGAATACGCAGTGCAAAGTTTTCCGCCGTGGACTGGATTACAACATCAATCCGTGGTGCATCGCCGGCGCGCCGGTCGCTGCCTGGGCTCGCGAGGTGTTCCCGGGCGATGCGGACGAGGTTGCAATCTATAAGCTGTGGAATGCGATTCTGCACACCGCCCGCGCCGATGGCCAGGACCCGGAGAGCGACTGGGAGCGCCACGATGCCGCATTCGAAAAGAACCTGCGCTTCCTAAACGATAATCAGTTTGACTGCCTGCACTACACCGCTTCGAACGGAACCGATCTGACGATTGGTATGACGAAGGGCCATGAGTGGGCCGGCGGTAAGGGTGAGACCCCCGACGGTCATCCCTTCTTCCCCAACATCCCCACCGAGGAGGTCTTCACCTCGCCCGATCGCATGCGCGCTGACGGTATCGTGTACTCGGCCATGCCGCTCATCCACCACGGCAACAAGGTCGATGATTTTTGGATCAAGTTCGAGAACGGTCACGTGGTGGATTACGACGCCCGCGTGGGCAAGGCGACGCTCGCAAGTATCATCGATACCGACGAGGGCGCTGCTCACCTGGGAGAAGTCGCGCTCATTTCCAAGAACACGCCGATTCGCGAAAGCGGCATCCTGTTCTATGACACGCTCTATGACGAGAATGCCAGCTGCCATCTTGCACTGGGAGTCGGCTTCCCCGAGTGCATCGAGGGTGGATATGATATGTCCAAAGAGGAACTCTTGGAGCATGGCGTCAACGTGTCGAGCGCGCACGTCGATTTTATGATCGGCACGGACGACATCGATATTACGGGCATTACGCCCGATGGACGTGAAGTTGTGATTTTCCAGAACGGCCAATGGAGTTGGGAATAGTCCCAGACCGTGGTACAATGCCACCCGCGGGCCGTTAGCTCAGCTGGCAGAGCAGGGGACTTTTAATCCCAAGGTCCAGGGTTCGAACCCCTGACGGCCCACCATAGAATAGAAAAGCGACTGGCGGATGCCGGCCGCTTTTTTGTTGCCGCGACGCGGGTTCGAACCCGAAAGGGCGCGAAGCGCCGCAGCGGCCGCCTGCGGAGCAGGCTGAACCCCTGACGGCCCACCCAAAGAAAGGAAAACAAAATGAAAACAGATAGATACGGAATTAGCGGCAGCACATTAAAGATAATAGCAGCCATTTCGATGGTTCTCGATCATGTAAGCAGGATCGTCCTGACCAATGGAATCATGACTCACGCATCGTACAGTCAGATATCGGACGAACAGTGGGCGATTTTAAGCGAGGCTTCGGATGTGCTTCATGTTCTTGGCAGAATTGCATTTCCCTTATTTTGCTTTTTGATGGTTGAGGGATTTTTGCATACTCATGACATAAAGAAGTACCTGCGAAATATGCTTGTCTTCGCAATCATTGCGGAGCCCATATACGATTTCGTTCAAACCGGGCAATTATTTGACGCTCGGCAACAAAATGTTATGTGTGAGCTCCTGCTTTCCTTGGTCTTTTTGATTGTTCTGGAAAAGATACAAAGTCTTTCAAAATGGAAAAGGTACATCGCAGAAACTGCTCTGATTGTTTTGGCAGCGCTGGCAGCTGAATACACTAAACTAGATGGCGGTGTGTATGGTATTCTGCTCGTGGCTGCATTCTATTTATTCCACGACAGCAAGGCCAAGATGTTCTTTGCTGCAGTATGCGCAGTGCTCCTTTCGTCATGCCATATAGTTGGCGGCGGATTTGAGTTTGCTACAGCTAATGTATTTAATCCTGATGTTGCTGCCGCGGTCGTTTCGTTGCTGCTTATCAATCTTTATAATGGCAAGCGAGGGCTGAAGCTCAAATATTTCTTCTACATTTTCTATCCGGCATATCTTGCTCTGCTTTATGGTGTCTCACTTATTGTTTTGAACTGTCTTTAAAAACTCTCAAACAAGTCTCTGAAAGCAGAAATAAATTGACCCTAAGACTGCTTGTGAATTTCTGGAAGACTGGAGAGATGCGAGGAGAGACAACGAGGGCTGCAGAAAGATGCTTCTCAGTTCTCTGGCGGATCGCATATATCTGTATGAGGATCACTTCCACACACTCATTAATAACAGTGATAAACACGGCAGATCCTCAAAACATGAGGCTGCGGAGGTCGAACGATGCTTCGAAAGCATGAATGGCAGCGAGAAAATGAGTTCGGAAGCACCCTCTGGATGATCCAGCATAGAATAGAAAGCGATCGGCTCCGGCTGGTCGCTTTTTTGTTGCCGGTGCACGGGTTCGACCCCGAACTTCTCTATATATAAGAACGCCTGGCGGCCAAAACCAGCCTTTTACCGACAGGAAACCAAAACCTGATGCCTTTAGAGTAAAGTAGCGCTCCAGAGATGACCGACGCCTCAACACCTATAAACCAGCTGGTCATCGCCAATATCAGAAGCCAATGCTTCAGTTTTAACCTCAGTGATGCGACTGAGGGACCTATTCATTTGTGAACAAAATATGGAGTGCGCGATTCCCGCCCCCGGCGCCCCTCCGGTCTGGCAATATATCTCCTTGC